>CAYJJT010000008.1:18478-28643 GCA_964370575.1 uncultured Muribaculaceae bacterium
CACAGAATATAATCCATAGTATAATGAAGTAGGTGAAGTGTATTAAATATAAATTTAATTTAAATATTAAAAAAAGTGAATATGACAACTTTATAGAAAAAAATAGTAAAGTATCATTTATGCAAGAATATAATTGGGCTAATATAAAAAATGAGTGGAAGAGTTATCATGCTGGATTATACAAAGGGAAAGAATTAGTCGCAGTCGCATTGATATTAGAAAGAAAATTTCCACTAGGATATAATATGTGGTATATACCAAGAGGATTTGTAACAGACTTTAATAATGCAGAAGTGATAAATACTTTTACAATATTTATTAAAAAAGAAGCAAAAAGCAAAAAAGTATTTAATGTAAAAATTGATCCTAATTTTTGTATAGATGAATATTATTCAAATAAGAAAAAGTCAGAAATAAGAAATTATAGTAATGAGTTTAAAAAATATAATGAAAATTTATTGAGTAGTGGTTTTAAAAGAAAGAAATTAGTAAAAAATATTAATTACTATCAACAACCAAGATTCAATATGGTTATACCTTTAATAGATAAAGATAATAATATATTAAGTGGTGATCAAGTTAAAAAAACTTATAAAAAGAATCAAAGATATTATATTGGTAACTATCATGAAAAAAGAGGGGTATCATTTGCTAAATCAAATAAAATAAGTGATCTTGATACATTTGTGAAAATATTACATGAAACTGAAATTAGACAAAATATAATTCTTAGAAATAAAGAATATTTTAAAAATATTTTAGAAAATTTTAATTGCCATTTATTTTTTGGTAAATTAGATTTAAATAAGTATTTAGAATTTTGTATAACTAAAAATGATGAACCGGAAATAAAAAAAATTAAAGAACTAATTAAAGATAATGATATATTAACACTTACTTCAGCATTAGTTATTATTCCTAAAAATAAGACTGGAATTAGAATGTCAGAATATTTATATGCTGGTAATGACATAACTTTTCCTAGACTTCAAATAAATGATGGTGTAATTCATGAAATATGTAAATATTCAATTGAAGAAGATTGCCACTATGTTAATTTAGGTGGAGTAGATGGTAACTTAAATGATAACTTGACTAATTATAAATCAAAATATAATGCAATAGTATTAGAATATGCAGGAGAATATGATTTAATTATTAATCCAATAATTTATCAATTAGTAGATAAATTATTACCACTTGTTAAAAAGGTATATAAAAAAGTAGCTAAATTAAAAAGAAAATAAAAGTATGTAGATTATCTACATACTTTTTATTATTAAAAATCGCTGTTAATACCTACTGTAATAGTATTTTTTGTATCTGTTCTTTCAATTGAGTAACAATATTTACCAAGTTCATAGCACTTTCCTTCTTCAGTGTTTTCTTCTAAATAATCACTTAAATTTAAATAAGAAGGAGTATATACATTAAGTGCAGAATTTAGGCTAAGGGAAGAAATAATTTTATTAGTTGTATCTTCTATATTATCACCATATATTGATATATATATAAATTTATAGTCACCTGTAATATGATTTATATCTTCTCCTAGAAAAATATTTGAATTGTTTGCTTCGAAAAATAATGTCGATTTAATGATTTCATCTTCAAATAAAATAACATTATCCAAAAATGGATATTCCAGATCAACTTCTGAAACTAATTTGTCTTCTAAGTCTAATAGTAATGTAATCATAAATAATGTATGAGTATCTAGTGCTTTATTAAAATATATCTTAATATCTTCCTCACTAAGTTTGTCTCCGATTTTAAAATCCTTATCTTCAAAAGTAGGGATTTCTTCATAAACAACATCAATAACTTTTACTTCATATTTACTATCTGTGTTAAGAATGTAGCAATCTAATTCTGTTTTATCGTTCGGTTCTAAATACATACTACATAATTCTGTTTCAACTAAATCCCCGTTTTTAAATTCGAATTCTATTGTTACATCATACATTTTATCCGTTAAATTTTTGATATCCCCGACTATATCATTATCTTCTATTTTTAATTCAGAAAATTGAATGGTATCTTTCCACTTATCACCGCCACAACCAGTTATAAGGAAAATACTTATAAATATTAAAACTAACTTCTTCACTTTTTGTTCACCTCAAGTTAATTGTATAATATCTTCTAAATTTAGTCAAGAAAATAAAAGTATGTAGATTGTCTACATACTTTTAATTATAATTTATTTTATTAATAGCGTCTTTAATAGTATTAATTGAATTTTTAAATTTATTATTTTCTTCATCAGTTAAGGGTAAATTTAAGACTCCTTTAATACCATTTCTATTAATTATAGCAGGATTACTTATGTATACATCTGTTTCTTTATCATAAATTGAAACAGTTAAGATAGAGTTTTCATCTCCAAATATAGCATTAGTTATTCTTACTAAACACATTCCAATACCATAATAAGTAGATTCTTTTCTAGCGATTATTTCATAAGCAGCATTTCTAACATCATTTTCAATTTTATTAAGTTCATCTTGATTTAAAAATCTTTGAATATTAATAAGTCCCACTGTAGCATTACTCCAAGGAACAAATTCACTATCACCATGTTCCCCAATAACATATGCATGAATATTTTTAGGGTTAACACCTATTTTATCAGCCACTTGATATCTAAGTCTAGCAGTATCTAGAGTAGTACCACTACCGATTACTTTATGTGCTGGAAATTTAGATAATTTATATGTCATATGTGTCATTACATCAAGAGGATTTGTAGCAACTAAAAATATACCATTAAAATTTGTTTCCATAATTTTATTAATAATAGTATCAAATATTTTAGTGTTTTTATTAATTAAATCCATTCTAGTTTCACCTGGTGCTTGATTAGCACCAGCAGCGATACATATTATATCTGCATCATTACAATCACTATAAGTACCAGCCCTTATTTTTATTTTAGTAGGAGCGAAAGCAAGTCCATGAGATAAATCCATCATCTCACCAACAGTCTTTTCATAATCTAAATCTATTAAAACTAATTCATTAACACTAGTTTTTTGATTTAATAGAGCATATGCATAACTCATTCCAACATTTCCGCATCCTATTATAACAACCTTATTATTCATTTTATTCCTCCGTATTATAATTTTATATCAATATTAAATTTAAGTAAATAAAAAATGATGAATATTCATCATTTATTTTAAATTATTAATTATCATATTTAATATTATAATAATTATTATTAACCACTTGTATTTATCTAATATTTTTATAAGTAGATTAAAATAAGTATCTTCTTTTTTTACAATATCTTTTATTAATAGTACTATACTTATTATAACAGCTATAACAAGTGGTACTGAAAGTAAATTATATTGTAGTGCTTTTAATACATTAAATTTCATTAATGAATCAATAGCCCGACTCATTCCACATCCTGGACAATTTATATCTAATAAAGTTACAAATAGACAAGGAAAATTAACATTATAAAATAAGATAATAGCAATAATTAAACAAAGTATAATTATTATAGACTTATTAAATTTCATTATTTAATAGGGTTACCGTTAGCATCGTGACTAATACTTCCAGTTAAAATCATAATCATTTCGATTATTGCCCAGATACCAGTTCCAATTGCTCCAATACCACAAGTTAAAATAGTGATTAATAATTGAGCAACAGCTTTACCAGTATAACCTAAGTAGAAGTTGTGAGCTCCAAAAGTTCCTAAAAACCAAGCTAATAAAGCAGCAACAATTTTAGATTTTTCAGCTCCAGTAGTAGTATTAACTGCAGCATCTTCAACTAATTTACCACATTTTAAACATACATTAGCCCCATCAGCTACTTTTTCTCCACAATTTGTACAAAACATAAATTTCACCTCACTTCATAATTAATGTTATCATAATATATTTTAATTGACAATAAAAAGAGTAAAGTTATTGTTTAAGATACATATATTTAAATATAGAGAAAGAGAGGAATTATAATCATGGAAACACTTAAAGTTTCATCCAAATCAAATCCCAATTCAGTAGCAGGAGCACTAGCTAATGTTTTTCGAGAAAAAGGTAGTGTAGAAATTCAGGCAATAGGAGCAGGAGCACTAAATCAAGCAATTAAAGCGATAGCAATCGCAAGAGGGTTTGTCGCACCTAGCGGAAAAAATTTAGTTTGTATCCCTGCATTTACAGATATTGCAATTGAGGGAGAAGAGCGTACTGCAATTAAATTGATTGTAGAAAGTAAATAACTATACATTGTATAGTTATTTTTTCTTATTAGAATATTTATATTCAAAATTTATTAACTCAGAATTATTTTTAATAAATTTTTTAAAGTACTCTATTTCATCATCTATTAATTCAAAACATTTTATGAAGTTTTTCTTACGATGTATAGACAAAGATGTAGCCATATTTATAATTTCTTCTCTTGATAAAATTTTTACTATTTTAAATGCTGAAGTTTTTCCAATATCATACATGCCATAATATTCATCGTTGATATATTCTGTATCTCCATCAATTTCAATTTCACATAATAAACTATTATTAGAGTCGTAATATCTGAAACAATCTTCAAAATTTGTTGCGAAAAAGAAAGCAGGTTCATCGTTTGAATACCATTTATTTAGTTTATATGTGTTATCGTATCTATTTGTTAAATCTAAATTAAAAGCTTTATATTTTATATTCATATTATCACCAATAGTTATTATAGTTTATAAAATAAATATTGTAAACAATAATAATATGAGTTTACTTTTTTTTGTATAATTTGATATAATGTTGTTAAAGTAGAGAAGAGGAAATAAAATGAAAGAAGTTAAAAAAACTGCTGAAAAGAAAAAAGTAGTAAAGAAAACTAGTGAAGGTAAAAAACAAATTAATAGAAAAAATTTGATAACAAATTTTAATATTAGTTTTATATGTCTACTGATATATATAGTAGTACTTGGTATATTTCAATTTGTAATGCCATCAACAATTTATGATTATTCAGCAAAATTAATAATAGGCTTTGTAGTAATATTTGCATTCATATATGACATAGCAAAAAACAAAACAAATATTAAATTTAATTATAAATCTCCGTTTAATATTGGACTTTTAATATTTACAATATATTCTATAATATCATTTTTTATTAGATTTAATAGTGCAACCGAAACTTTCTCGTCACTATATTTACTAATGAACTTAGTTTTAGGGTATATGATCATAAATAATAAATATAATAGTGTTGAAAAATTAGCTTTAAGAAAAACTATAATTTTTACTGCTATAATTGTAGTTGTTGATATGCTTTTAAAAACTTTAGTATGGCCAACTAGTTTTATTCATGATAGTAATTTACATTTAGGTAGTTTTGATATTATAGGAGCGGTTTTAGCATCAATTATAGTATTATTAGTAATAACAAGCTTAGTTTTACCAATGATTAAAACTAAAAAAATAAACATCCAAGCTATTACAGCAATAGCCTTATCACTTATGTATTTAATAATGACTTTAGTAGATAATAGATATTTGATGGAAAATATTTATTTAACACCTTTTGTAGTTATAACTTCACTATTAATAAACTTTTCAAAGGATGTAAATAATAAAAAATAAAGTAACTTTTGTTACTTTTTTATTTAGATAAATAATAGATTGTGTTATAATTATACTAAGGAGGGATAATATGTATCATTTTATCGGAATAAAAGGTGCAGGTATGAGTGGACTTGCTCAAATATTAAACAAGATGGGATACCAAGTACAAGGGAGTGATGTAGATAAATATTTCTTCACACAAGTAGGATTAGATGATCTGAAAATTCCTATTTATCCATTTGATGAAAATAATATTAATAAATCTCTTACAATTGTAAAAGGTAATTCATTTAATGAAAACAATAATGCTGAAGTTAGAAAAGCAATGGAAATTGGTTTAAAAATACATACATACCAAGAAATGCTTGGTGATTTAACTAAAAAAATAGATACTATTTGTATCGCAGGTTGTCACGGTAAAACAACAACAACATCTATGTTAGCTCATTTATTTTCCAATACTGTAGGTGCTAATTATTTAATAGGAGATGGTACGGGAGATGCTAAAAGAGATAATAAATATTTTATTTTAGAATCATGCGAATATAAAAGACATTTCTTAGATTATCACCCTAAATATTCAATTATTACTAATATTGAATTAGATCATGTAGATTATTTTAAAGATTTAGATGATGTGATGAAGGCTTATGAGGAGTTTGCTAATTTAACAAGCAAAATGGTTATTGCTTGTGGAGATGACCCGAATACTAGAAAATTAAATGTTAATAAACCGATATTTTATTATGGAATAAAAGGAAATAACGATATTGAAGCACGCAATGTTAATTTTCATAAAAAAGGAACATCATTCGAAGTGTTTATTGAAGATAATTACTACGGACATTATGATTTACCAATTTTTGGGGAACATTTATTACTTAATGCTTTAGCTTGTATAGCAGTTTGTTATTACGAGAGAATTGAAAGTAAAGAAGTAGTTAAGACGTTTAAAACATACACAGGAGCTAAAAGAAGATATACAGAGACAGCTATTAATAATGGTGATATTGTTATTGTAGATGATTATGCACATCATCCAACTGAAGTAAAAGCAACTATAAATACTACAAAACAAAAATATCCAAATAAAAAAATAATAGCGATCTTTCAGCCACATACATTCACAAGAACTTTAGAAATAAAAGATGAATTAATAAAAGTACTTGATGAAGTAGACTATTCTTATATCTTACCAATTCATGCAGCGCGTGAAAAACAAGAAGATTATGAGGGTGTTACTAGTAAAATTATTTTAGATAAACTTAAAAAAAGTGATAGTATTACAATGGATGAAAGTGATAAATTAGTTGATTATGAAAATTCAGTTATATTATTCATGAGTCCGAATGACTTGTCACCTTTAATTAATTCTTATAAAGATAAAAAATAGACATAATGTCTATTTTTTTGATATAATTAATTTATCATAGGAGGAAATTATGAATATTTTAATAACAGGAAATTGTGGCTATATTGGATCACATACTAGTGTGGAATTATTAAATGCTGGTTTTAATGTAATTGGTTTAGATAATTTTAGTAATAGTAAAAGAGAAGTTTTAGACAAAGTAAAATTAATTACAAACAAAGATATTAAATTTTATGAAGGTGATATGAATGATGAGAATATTTTAAATAAAATATTTACTGAAAATGAAATATCTTGTGTTATAGATTTCGCAGCATATAAAGCAGTTGGAGATAGTTGTAGTAAACCAGTAGAATATTATACTAATAATGTATCTAGTGTATTAACACTTCTTAAAGTAATGAAAAAGTTTGATGTTAAATCATTAGTATTTAGTAGTAGTGCAACTGTTTATGGTGATCCAGTAAGTGTTCCTATATATGAAGATTTTAAAATAGGTAATACTACTAATCCATACGGAACAAGTAAATTATTTGTTGAACAAATACTAAAAGATTTATATAGTTCAGATAATACATTTAATATATGTGTACTTAGATACTTTAATCCAGTTGGGGCACATAGAAGTGGACTAATAGGTGAAGAACCTAATGGAATTCCGGCTAATTTATTACCATTTATTTCTAAAGTAGCGGTAGGAGAATTAGATTGCTTAAATGTGTTTGGTGATGATTACGATACTATAGATGGTACAGGAGTAAGAGATTATATCCACGTTGTAGATTTAGCGATTGCTCATGTTAAAGCCATTAAAAAGCTTATAAGTGAAAAACAAGGTTATTATGTATACAATTTAGGTAGTGGTAGTGGATATTCAGTGCTTGAAATGATAGAGGCATATGAAAAAGTTAATAATGTTAAAGTAAATTATAAAATTACTTCAAGACGACCAGGTGATATAGCGGCATGCTATGCAAGTGGTGAAAAAGCAGAAATAGAATTAGGATTTGTTCCAATTCATACCTTAGATGACATGTGTAAAGATGCTCATAATTATATAGTAAAAAGTAGACAATAATCTACTTTTTTAAATTTGCAAAAAAAGAGATGATAATATATAATTTGTTTTGTAGAATGGGGAGTATAAAATGAAAAGGAATAATATTGGGTTTACATTAATAGAACTTTTGGCAGTTATTATAATTATCGCAATAATTGCGTTAATTGCTACACCATTAATAATGTCAATTATTGATAATTCTAAAGTTTCAGCATTAAAAGTAGAGGGTGAGCAACTAGTTGATGGAGTTAAACTTTATATCCAAACTAATAATCTTAAAGAAAATAATATAGAAGTAGGAATTAATATTTATGATGAAATAGAAATGTCAAAAGAAAAAATAGGTGGAGAAGATCCTAGTCCAGAAATCATTATAAATAATGCTAATCAAATATTTATGGCAGTTTATGAAAATGGATATTGTGTAAAAAAAGATTATGGCAGTGATATTGTTACAGTTATAAAAACAGAAGAAAAAAATTGTGGAATGAATTTTGAAAGCAATGACTTTATAGATGTAAAAACTTTCAATTCTCAATTAGCTGAACTTGATATCAAAAACGTGATTTTCAGCTATGTAGATGCAGTCCCAACTGAATATAAGCATGATTTGTCAAAAGATAAAAATAAAACAATAGTTGGAGTAATCGATGGCGACACATATAAAATTTTATCCAATGGAGCAATTAAGGCACCGACATCGTTAGATTCAATGTTTATATATAATAACAAAATAGAAAAGGTTACATTTTCTAATTTACCATCAGGTGATTCAGTATTTGATACAAGTGAAGTTACAACTATGTACAATATGTTTGGATATACAAGTGCATTAAAAGAAATAAACTTTAATAATATTAATACAAGCAAAGTTACCAATATGGAAGGAATGTTTAGAGAAGCTAAAAGCTTAACAAATTTAGATTTAAGTAACTTTGATACAAGTAATGTAACAAGCATGGTGGCTATGTTTCAAAATAATCGTGGATTAACATCTTTAGATGTGAGTAATTTTAATACAAGTAAAGTAACAAGCATGAATTCTATGTTTTCAGAGTGCCATGGTTTAACTAGTTTGGATTTAAGTAATTTTGATACTTCTAATGTTGCTAGTATGGGTGGTATGTTTAGCTTTAATTCAAATTTAACAAATTTAGATATAAGTAATTTTAATACATCTAAAGTAACAAGTATGTATGCTATGTTTAAAAATGCAAGTGCATTAGTCAGTTTAGATTTAAGCCATTTCAATACTGAAAATGTGACAATTATGTCTAGTATGTTTGAGAATGCAGCAAGTTTGACTACTTTAAATTTAAGTAATTTCAGTAATAATAAAGTAACTGATATGTCGAATATGTTTGATAGTGCAAGTAGCTTGACAACTTTAAACTTAACAAATTTTAAGACTAATAACGTTACAGATATGTCTAGTATGTTCAATTGGACAATAAGTCTAAAAAAATTAGATTTAAGTAGTTTTGACACTAGTAAAGTAACTGATATGTCATTAATGTTTAGATATTCCACAGTGGAAGAATTGAACTTAAGTAGTTTCAACACAAATAAAGTTGAAACTATGCTTTATATGTTTTATGCAAGTGTTGTAACTGACTTAGACATAAGTAATTTTAACACTGAAAATGTAACGAATATGGCATATATGTTTTCCAGTACAAAAATAGAAAAGTTAGATATAAGTAATTTTGATACTAGTAAAGTTACGAATATGACAAATATGTTTAGGGCTTCCACTTTATTAAGAGATGTATATGTTAAAAATGAAACCGAAGCAAATAAGCTTAATAATTTAGAAAACAAACCATATTATTTAAATTTTGTAGTTAAATAAGTTATAAAAAAGAGAACTGAATATTCTCTTTTTTAATTTAATATACAAATACCTATATTTAAATAGAAAGCAAATAGTATCCATAAAATATAAGGTATATATAAATAAAAACTAGTTTTATTATTAAAATAATATTTAATTAATATAAATAAATTTAATAGTATTAATAAGCCTAACCATATAGCACTAAAACATATTAGTTTGTAATTAAAAAATATAATAGTCCAAGTTAAATTTATAAATAATTGAATATAGTATAAAAGTGATGGTGGATTATCTTTACGATA
>CAYJJT010000009.1:0-2611 GCA_964370575.1 uncultured Muribaculaceae bacterium
TACTTAAATCAATAGATTCTAGTGAAGTATTATTATGAAACAAGTATCCCATATTAGTTACATTTGATGTATTAAAAGAAGTTAAATTTAATGATTTTAAATTAGACATATTACTAAACATTGAACTCATCGTTTGTAAACTGTTTGTATTAAAAGAAGATAAATCTAATGTTTCTAAATTACTATTTAAGTAAAACATATAATCCATATCTATTACTTTTTCTGTATTGAATGAGCTCAAATCTATTGCTGTAATATTTTTTAATCCTCTAAACATGTTCTCCATATTAGTTACATTACTTGTATCAAATATTGGAGCATCATTTGGTAAATATCCAAATTCAATAGTTTCTAACGGACCCGGATTATAATTATTATAATTACTAAACATATCCTTTAATGATGATGGTGCAATAATTTGTCCAGTACTTCTAACATAAATTATATCATTTTCAATTACTGATACAATCGTTTTATTTTGTTCCATTGACAAATCCATATGATATGTATCTGGAATTTCTTCCACATATTCAAAAATAATTTTTCTATATTTTGTAGAACTAACTCTTGTTTTAAAATCATTTGCTGATACTAAGTTATATTTTTCAAAAGTAATATATCCTTCTACAAAACAATCTTCCATACTTATTTCATTATATTTTATATTAGATGATTCAAAATCTTTAGTAAAACAATAACCATTTTCATATACAGCTAAAGAAATTTGATTCTTATCATTTATATATAATTCAGGATTACTGTCACCAGCACCTAGTTTTTCTTTATTCATTATTATTTCATCATATATGTTGGTATTATAAATAATTTTATAATTATCATCTAATTTATCATTTCCAATATATAATTCTGCTGCATTAACTAGCGATTCTGCTTCTATTTTCATCGAACTCAATCTAGAATCGTTAATTATATTCATAATTAATGGAGACGCTATTAACGCAATTATCGCTAGAATTATTATTACAGCTAATAACTCTATTAATGTAAATCCTTTTTTCTTTTTCATCTTAACACCCCTATATTATTAGTGTAACACAAAAATTTATTTTATAAACAAAAAAAAGAGATTAATAATATAATCTCTTAATTTTTTTCTAAATCTAATTTTACATTATGACCATTTAAATCAAAACTTTCTTCTAAATTATCTTTATATGTTAAATTATCAGCTAAAGTTTCATTTTTAATAAATTCTATAAATGTATTAATTGCTTTAGTAAATTCTTCATCTCCATTATAGAAAATATTTATGCGATCAGATACTTCTAATCCTTTTGATTTTCTTAAATTTTGAATTTTACTTACTAATTCTCTAACAATTCCTTCATTAATTAGTTCTTCATTTAAAGTAGTATTTAAAATAACAAAATTATTATTTTCCATACCAACATCAAAACCTTCTTTAGTACTTATTACTAATTCTACCATTGAAGGTGTTATCACTGTATCTTCACCATCTAAATTAAGTGTAATATTTTCCTTACTTTCTAAAGCATTTATGTTTTCATCACTTAAATTATTAAGTGCAGTACCAAATGTTTTTACTTTACTACCAAGAATTTTACCAACTTCTTTAAAATTAGGTTTAAAGGCAATATTCATGTAAGTGTTTAATTCTTTAGCAAACACAATGTTTTTAACATTTAATTCTTCTTTAATTAAATCTACTAATTCTATAATAGTATCCTCATTTTTACCATCCAGTAAACACTCACTTAATGGTTGACGCACTTTAATTTTTGTTTTTTCACGTACCATTCTACCAATTGAAATTATATCACGAACAAGGTCCATTTTAGTCTCTATATCAGTATTAATTAATTCATCATTACATAATGGATACATAGCTAAGTGAACACTTTCTTCTTTAGTTAATTTACGATATATTTCTTCTGTTATATACGGAGTAATAGGTGCTAATAATTTAGTTAAACCTACTAATACATCATATGTAGTTTTATAAACAGCTTTTTTACTAGTTGTTAGTGAACTACCCCAGAATCGATCACGATTTCTTCTTATATACCAGTTAGATAAATCATCAGATACAAAAGTTGTGATTAATCTTACTACTTTATTTAAATCATATTCATTAAATTCTTTAGTAACATTTTTTACTAAATTATTATATTTAGATAATAACCATTTATCAATTGTTTCTAATTCATCATAATTTACATTACAATCTTCTATATTAATATTATCTAAGTTAGCATACATACTAAAGAAAGTATAAGTATTTTTATATGGATTTAAGAACTTAGAATGAACTTCTTTAATACCTTGAATATCAAATTTTAATGGAGTCCATACTGGTGATACATAAGGTAGATAGAATCTAACAGCATCTGCACCATGTTCTTTTATTGTAGTAAATGGTTCAACAATATTACCTCTACTTTTACTCATTTTTTTACCTTCACCATCAAGTAATAAATCATTTACTAATACATTTTTAAATGGTGAACATCCTTTTACAAATGTAGAAATTACTGTAAGAGTATAGAACCATCCACGAGTTTGATCAATTCCTTCACAAATGAAATCAGCTGGAAATTGAGTATCAAATAATTCTTTATTTTCAAATGGG
>CAYJJT010000009.1:2621-26590 GCA_964370575.1 uncultured Muribaculaceae bacterium
GTGATATTGAGCGAAAGGCATCGATCCACTATCAAACCAACAATCAAGAACCTCAGGAATTCTTGTCATTTCCCCACTACATTTTTCACATTTAATTTTTATTTCATCAATAAAAGGTTTATGTAAATCAACATCATCATTTATTGGTTTTGTCGCCATATTTTTTAATTCAGCAATACTACCAACCATATGCGTATGACCACAATCACATTTATAATATGGAATTGGTGATCCCCAGTATCTAGTTCTAGAAACATTCCAGTCTCTTGCATTAGCTAACCAGTTAGCAAATCTTTTTTCTCCAACATATGATGGATACCAATTAACTTTACTGTTTGCTTCAACTAATTGATCACGCATTTTACTAACAGCAACATAATATGCTGGCATACCATAGTTTAATAAAGGAGTTGAACATCTCCAACAATGTGGATAATTATGAGTTATTTTTTGTTTTTTTAATAACTTACCTTCAGCTTTTAAATATTTAATAACATCTAAATCTGCTTCAAACACATCAGTTCCTGTCCATAATCCTTCTACATATTTACCATCTTTACCTACTGGATTTAAAAATGGCAAATCATATTTTTCTCCAATACGAGCATCATCTTCACCAAATGCTGGTGCAATATGTACTATTCCAGTACCATCAGTTGCTGAAACATAATCATCAGCTGTTACTATAAATGCTTTTTTATCTACCGTTAGTGATGGGATAATTTGTTCATATTCCATTCCTTCAAGTTCACTACCTTTATAAGTTTTTAAAGTAGTAACTTCATCTGTAAATATAGTTGAAACTAAAGATGTTGCTAGTATAAATTTGTTCCCCATAGATTCTACTAATGAATATTCTAATTCTGGATTTACACAGATTGCTACATTCGAAATTAATGTCCATGGCGTAGTAGTCCACACCAAGAAATAAACATCTTCATCTTTCTTTTTAAAAGTAACGTAAACAGTATCAACACTAACATCTTGATAACCTTGAGCAACTTCATGTGTTGCTAGACCTGTACCACATTTAGGACAGTAAGGCATAACTCTATTACCTTCATAGAAGTAACCTTTTTCATACATTTCTTTTAGTATCCACCACTCAGTTTCGATATACTTATTATCCATTGTTAAATAAGGATTCTCTGTGTCAATAAATTGACCCATCTTATTAGTTAAATCAACAAAAGCATCTTCGTTTATTCTAACACTTTTACGACATTCTTTATTAAAATTTTCAATACCATAAGCTTCTATTTCAGCCTTACCAGAAAAACCTAATTTTTTCTCAACATGATTTTCAATAGGTAAACCATGAGTATCCCATCCTATTTTTCTAATTACTTTTTTACCTTGCATCGCATTATATTTACATAAAATATCTTTTAAGTTTTTAGCAACCATATGGTGTAATCCTGGAAAACCATTTGCAAATGCTGGACCATCATAAAATACAAAGTGTTCTTTATCATTATGTACTTCTATTTGACGTTCTAAAATTCTATTTACTCCACCCCAAGATTCATTGATACTTTCTTCAACTTCACTTACTTTTCTTTTATCTAATTCTTCAAATTTATTCATTACTTACCTCCTAAATTCCGCTTATAAATATATAAACATAGTATATTATAAATAACATCAAAAGAAAAGCCCCTTCTTTTTTTGATATTTTATAATCATTATATGAAAAAATAAACAATAATATTGATACAATTAACAATATTATTATATCTATTCCATTAAAACCTATATTATATATTCCATCAAATAATACTACTGGAATACCTAATACTAATCCCATATTAAATATATTACTTCCAATTACATTACCTACCGCAATATCATATTCACCCTTTTTAGTAGCAACTATACTAGTTACTAATTCTGGCAGTGATGTTCCAAGTGCAATTACTGTTAGAGAAATTAATCTATGTGATATATTTAATAATTCTGCAATATCAGTAACTGAATCTATAACTAACTTACTTCCTAGTAAAATTCCTATTATTCCTAAAATACTATATAAAATACTTTTTCTTTTAGAAAGTATAATTTCATCTTCTTCAATATTTTTATTTTTATTTCTAATAAGAGCTAATAAATAATATAAAAATACCAAGAAAAACAATAATAATACAATTCCGTCTGCTATTGTTAAACTATTTTCACTAGCATTAAGTAATAATTTGTCACTTAATAATACTGCGACTAAAGCTGTAAAAAGCATAGCAATAGGTAATTCTTTTTTAATTGTATTATTTTTTAAACACAACGGATGTATTATAGCACAAATACCAAGTACTAATAATGTATTAGTTATATTACTTCCTATTACATTTCCAATTACTACATCCCCACTTCCTTCCATTAAAGAAGTTATTGATATAGCTAATTCTGGAGCACTAGATCCAAGTGCTACTACAGTAATTCCTATTAACATTTTTGAAATTTTAAAGTTACGAGCTAATGATGTTGCTCCATCAATAAATAAATCAGCACCTTTAATTAGAAGTATAAATCCTATTACTAACAATATAATATTTATTAACATAATATCCTCCAATAAACAAAAAAAATCCATTAACATAAGGGCGAATAAAAAATTTATACACGGTACCACCTTACTTTATAATGAACTTATAATCTTGTTAACTATAACGCGTTACCGTTCTTATTTTCATAAGACACATCAAAAGTGATCTACATTAATTCTTCCTATTCGTTTCCATCAACCACGAACTTTCTATAAGTTAAAATTAATATCGTCTTTATCATTTGTTTATAATTCTACTTTATCTATTTCTTCAATCATCTCTAATTGTGATTGAATTATGTTTTTAAGTCTACGTTTAAATATATTTATATTTCTTCTAAGCATATTTGCCTCGAATTCTGTTTTTTCTGCTCTAAGTAATGCCTCATTAACTATTCTATTAGCACTTCTTTTAGCATCTTCTAAGATAATATCTCTTTCTTTGTGAGTAGCCATACGCATATCATCAGCAGTTTTTTGTACCATGATTAATGATTTATTTAGGGTGTCTTCATTTTGTTTTAATTGTTCTATTTGCGACAGTAAAACTTTGTTATCATTTTCAAATGTTTTTAAACGTTCTATTTCAGAATCCTTTGAAGAAATTTCTTTAACCATTGCTTCAACTTGTTTAATAACACCATCTAAAAATTGATTAACTTCTACTGGATCATATCCTCTAAACACTTTATTAAATTTTTGCATACTCATTCACCTCTAGTATAAAATTTATTACCACTCGATATCTATATCATCATTGTCATGAAAAACTTCTTTTTCATTATTGTCATTTGTTATTTCACCTTGGATATTTACATTATTAGGAGTACATAAGAAAATTCCTCCACCAATTTTTTGTAAACTTCCACTTATTGCATAAATTGTACCACTTAAAAAGTCAACAATTCTTTTAGCTTGATCTGGAGTAACTCTTTTTAAATTAACTACTACAGCCATTCTATTTTTTAAATGATCAACAATTTGTTGTGATTCTGAATAAGCTCTTGGCTCCAATAAAATCATTTTTGTTTTTCCATCTTCACCAACTGTATCTTCAGTAGATAATTTATAATACTCATCACCAGAATTTATAACATCATCACTTGCATCAAACATTTTTTTAAAATTTAATCCCATCTTTAATCCTCCCAAAGTTATATATTTATACTTACCTTTTAATTTTATCATAATTTCATTAAAAATGAAATATATTTAATAATTTTTAATAATTATTCTAACATGTACCATTTATATCTATTACTGTCACAATATAATCAAGTTTATTACTAGCTTTTTCTATTCTTACTTTAGTACACGTATCATGCATTTTCAAATTACTTCTTGGATCGATTATATCACTATCTACAAATCCAGAAGTTTTAAGTTCTTCTAGTGTTACATCAATATATTCTCCATCACTATCAGGAAGTTCCATCATATTTTCTGCTCCCCAACTTTTTGCTCCTACTAAAAGCGCATTAACTTGATTATCGTACGCTCTATCTCTTGAATCATTTATTACATTTGTAACAGTAGGTATAGCAATTAAAGATATAATTGCTAGTATCGCTATTACTGAAAGCAACTCAATTAATGTAAATCCTCTACTATTCATATTATCACCTATTTGTAACCCTAACTATTTTACCATCATATTCTAAAACATAATCTTCAATTTCTAACTCAGCCGATTTTACTATTTTATTTTTAATAGTTAATTCTCCACTTGCTACATTACCATTGTATTCAATGTCAACAACTTGTCCAGTATCTTTATTCACAATTGTTTTATCAACTATATCATAATCTCCATTATAATTAAATATTGTTGGTGTTACTGAAGTTTCAACACTTCTTATATACCCATACGCTGAATCTTCCATAGCGCTTTCCTCGGCACTAATAATAACATCTGTGATAATAGGATATGCGATTGTTACTACTAAACCCAGTAATATTATAACTGCTAATAATTCTATTAATGTAAATCCTTTTTGCTTCATTTTATTCACCCTTTTACTATAAATAATTATATCATAATATTATTTACTCGTAAATTATTATATTGTAAACAAAAAATAGAATTGTTATTCTATTTTTCATCTTTGTTCTTTTTAGTTCCAACTATTATACTACGATATTTTAAAGATACATCTTTAAAATAATCTTTCATTTCTTCTTCAGTTAAAGACTTTAACATTGTAAATGTATTGCTTATAACTTTATTATAATTAATTATTTGTCCACTAATCAAACTCGTAATTCTATTAATATTATCACTAGCTGATATATATGATACTAAACTACATTTACGTTTACGATCAAAATCACTAAAAGTAAATTTTAAACTTTCTATTTCCTTTGTTATAAGTTTAATTAATTCTTCATAGTTATTACTTGCTACATAAACATTTAATAAAAAGAAATCATCATGTATAACTAAATAAAAATCTATTGTATCAGTTAATAAATTTTTTTCAACTAATTCGTTATACAAATCTGAAGTTCTAGAAAGTTTCACATCTAAATATATAAGTAAATACATATTGATTTTTTGTAATTCTTCTTCTGTTTTCCATTTACATGGTATTTTATAATTTATAACTGTTTTACAAACATTTAAATCTAGTTCTACTTCTTCATACTTTTTAACAACATCTTTTTTCTCTTTATATTTCTTTAATTTAATATTAGGTTTTTTAGTATTTTTAAAATTTTGATTTATTTCATGATTTTTAACTAAATCAATAACTTCATTTTCATCTACATTACCTACTACTATTAAAAACATATTAGATGGATGATAAAAAGTATTATAAGCATTATATAAATCTTCTTTTGTTGTTTTTTTTATGTCATCAATAGTACCAATTACTGGATATTTATAAGGTAGCTCATGAAAAATATTTTCCATTATTTTTTGTTCTATTATCGTTTCCGGATAATTTTGATACATTTTACTTTCTGAAACTATGATTCCATTTTCTTTTTTTACTGATTCATCTGTAAAATAAGGAGTAGAAACATAATCTAATAAATATTTAAAACATCCTAAAAAATTATCTACACCATTAAATACATATGAAGTTTGTTTTGAAGAAGTAAATGCATTCGCATTAGCTCCGTATTTTTCAAAATATGCGAGTGGATCGCTTCCATCTTTCATGTTAAACATTTGATGTTCTAAGTAATGAGCAACACCACTTGGTAGTTTAATATCTTTACCATCTACATTATATTCTAATATATTAGCTCCAAATTTTGTAGATAATTTAACGTCAATATTATTAAAATTTTCTTTTTTTACAATAAAAATTTCTAATCCACTATCAAGTTTTTTATAAATAACATTTAAATCTAATTTTTCTAGAGGTATTTTCTTCATTACTCTTCACCTCCTTGAATATATATAGTATCTAATTTAATTTTTTTACTAAATTTAATAACATCTTCAACTTTTATTTTCAATAAATTTTCAACCATCGTATCATAATCATCTATATAGTAGTATTCACGTGCTTGTTCATAGCTAATCATACTCATTGGATTATCTTCTATTTCTTTTCTAGCAGCTTTACAAACTGTTATAAATTCTTCAATAATTTCTTTATCAAATTTACCTTTTGATATATCTTTAATTAATTTTTTTATTGTCTTAATCGCATCTTTACTATCTTTATAACTTAAGCCGGCATATATAGTCATATAACCACAATTTGGAGTTATAGAACTATATGTACTATAACAAAGGGATTTTTCTTCTCTAAGTGTTTTAAACAATTTAGAACCACTACTTCCACCTAATATATACGAAAATAATTTAGATATATAAATCAATTCAAATCTATCCATTGGTAAAATTTTAGCTCCAATATATAAATCTGACTGTTTTACATCTTTCTTATCCAAAACAAATTGTGGTTTACGTCTAAATTTATCTTGTTTAATTATGATATCTTTTCTTTTTCTTTTAATTGTAGATATTTTGAATGAATCATTAAATATTTTTTTTATTTCTTCTTCGTTAAAATCTCCACATACAAATATATCTACTAAGTCACTTTTTATCATATTTAAATAATATTCATACAGTGATTCACTTGTAATTTCTTTTAAATCTTCTAAATAACCTGGTCCAAATATAGCTAGTGGTGTTCCATCAAACATTATCTCATGAAATCTTTTATTTGCTGTGAAATCAGTACTTTCTTCAGCTTGAATTATAATTTCTTCTAATTGTTTTTTACATCTGTCAAATTGTTTTTGATCAAACTTATTTCCGTCTATATTGGGATTAAATAACATTTCCATTAATAATAAAATTGATTTTTTACTATTTCCTTTTTCTGTGACATCATCATTAAAATATACTAAGTCAAATATAGTAACTTCTTCTTTAGCAAGTAATGACCTTCCAATAGAACAATATGTGCCGTATAATTCTTCACGTCTAATAGCTAATTCTCTCTCTGTTTTATAATTTTTTGTTGTTGAAGTTAAAACTGCTCTTAGTAAATTACGATATGTAATATCTTGTTTATTATATTCTTTTCTAAAATTAACTCTAATAATGTTTTTTTTAAACTTATCAGTTTTAATTAAATGTAGATTATAAGCCATGTTTCCACATTGTTTATATTTCACAGTATCACCTCTTCTTTATTATACCTTTTATATATTAATCTATACTTTCAAGTGCTAATTTCATCATTGTAGTAAATGAGTTTTCACGTTCAGTTGGCGTTGTTTCCTCTTTAGTTATAAAACTATCTGAAACTGTTAAAATACATGCAGCATTTTTATTTAATACTTTAGCATTATGAAATAATGCATAGCTTTCCATTTCAACAGCTAAACATTTATGATCACTATACATAGTTTTAAATACTGGTAAC
The DNA here is from genome assembly GCA_964370575.1 of uncultured Muribaculaceae bacterium. Lineage (GTDB taxonomy): Bacteria > Bacillota_I > Bacilli_A > RF39 > UBA660 > MGBC107952. The sequence continues at coordinate 10,056 of CAYJJT010000009.1, forward strand.
TCAGTATAAAATACATCACTCGAATGTATTTGTCCAATAGTAATATTTATATTTTGCTTTGAAGCGCTATTTAATATTTTATTATTTAATATTTCACTTGCATCTATTGTATCTAATTCATAACCATTTTGTAGTTTAGCAAAACTCGATTTTGAATAAGCAGATTTTGCTAAAATAATATCATATAAATTTAATTCTTTAGTATAGCTTCCACAGCTACCTACTCTAACAATATTTTCTACATCATAAAATTTATATAATTCATATGAATATATTCCCATACTAGGCATACCCATTCCTGAAGCCATTATTGATACTTTTTTACCATTGTATAATCCAGTATATACATATATTCCTCTAACACCATTACTTATTTTTACTTCAGTTAAAAAACTATCTGCAATGAACTTAGCTCTTTTGGGATCTCCCGGCATAATTACTGTTTTAGCAATGTCTTCTTTTTTACAATTTATATGAGCTGTCATAATATCTCCATCCTAATCTAATACAACTATTATAACATAAAAGAAAAAAAGTAGGTATTATTTTATTATCTACTTCTTATAAATCAGTTATTATAATTCCTGATGTATTATCACTATCATAATTAGCACTATATCTACCATCAGATACATTTGTAAAAACTACTCGACCACTACTTTCTATTGTAACAGTACCACTTTCAGGTGATGTTCCTCCAAAATCTAATTCATCATTAAATTGACTTTTCCCATCATTTGAATAATCGAATATTAAATCCTCATCTATCTTAGCTTGATTAGCAGCAAAATAATTATTGGCAGCTTTTGATAAATTATTCATGCTTGTTTCAAAACCACTACGTCTTGAATCATTCATTATATTATTTACTGCTGGTACACTTATTAAAGCTACTAAAGCTAATAGAATTATAACTCCTAAAAGTTCAATTAGTGTAAATCCATTATTTTTTATCATATTAAAACCCCTATCTTTTTTTATTATAATATATAAATATTATTTTATCAATTCTAAAGTAAAGGTTTTAAATAAGTACCAGTATGACTTTCTTTTATACTTGCGATTTGTTCTGGAGTTCCAGTTCCAATCACTGTCCCACCATTATCTCCACCTTCAGGTCCTATATCTATTATATAATCAGCTACTTTAACTACATCTAAATTATGTTCAATAACTAATACACTATCACCATTTTCAACTATGCGATTTAAAATAGTTAATAATTTTTTAATATCATGAGTATGAAGTCCTGTAGTAGGTTCATCTAGAATAAATAAACTTTTACCAGTAGGTTTCTTTTGAAGTTCTTTAGCTAGTTTTACACGAGCCGCTTCACCACCAGATAAAGTTGGTGCACTTTGTCCTAGTTTAATATAGCTTAATCCTACATCCATTAACATACTAAGTTTATTTTTTACTATTGGAATATTATATCTAGTACCACCACAAATTTCACACGGAACATATACATCAGGTAAAAAATGCATTTCTATTTTCTTAACACCATCACCTTGACATGCTTCACATCTACCACCTTTAACATTGAATGAAAATCTACCTTTTTCATATCCTTTAAACTTAGCTTCACGAGTATTTGTGAATACATCTCTAATATCATCAAATACCCCTGTATAAGTTGCTGGATTACTTCTAGGAGTTCTACCAATTGGTGTCTGTGAAATATCAATTACTTTATCAATATGTTCTAATCCTTTAATAGACTTATGCTTACCAGGTTTTTCCTTGTTTTTATATAAATTATTGCTTACTGCTTTAAATATTATTTCATTTACTAATGTAGATTTACCACTACCACTTACTCCGGTTACACAAGTTAGAGTTCCAAGTGGTATTTTAACATTAATATTTTTAAGATTATTTTCACTAGCACCTTTTACTTCTAAATATTTTTTATTACCCTTTCTTCTAACACTAGGCACATCTATTTTATATTCACCTGTCAAATATTTACCAGTTAAACTATTTTCATTGGCCATTACTTCACTAGGAGTACCACACGCCACTATGTTACCTCCACCTGCTCCAGCAGTCGGACCAATATCAACAAGATAATCACTTTCTAACATTGTATCTGTATCATGTTCTACTACCACTAAAGTATTACCAAGATCTCGCATCTCTAGCATGGATTTAATTAATCTAGCATTATCTCTTTGATGTAATCCAATACTAGGTTCATCTAATACATATAAAACTCCAGTTAATCTAGATCCTATTTGAGTTGCTAATCTAATACGCTGTGCTTCTCCTCCAGATAATGTTGCTGCACTACGACTTAAAGTTAAATATTCCAGTCCTACATTTATTAAAAATGAAAGACGTGAATCTATTTCTTTTAATATTAATTTTGCTATTTCCTTTTGTTCATCATTTAATTTAATATCTTTTAAAAATTTATGTAAATCTTTAATACTTAAATTAGTAAGTTCAAATATATTTTTACTACCAATTAGTACAGCTAACATATCACTGTGAAGTCTAGCACCTTTACATGTTGGACAAGTAAGTTCAGTCATAAAATTTTCAATCCAGTCTCTTACCCAACCACTCTTAGTTTCCATATAACGACGCTCAAGAGTTGTAATAATACCTTCAAAATGTCTATTAATTTTTCTAGTACTACCACTTTTAGAAACATAGTTAAATTCAATAATATCTGTTGATCCATAAAAAATAACATCTATTTCTTTCCTAGTTAATTTTTTAAACGGTATATTCATATCTATATTATAAAACATACAAGTAGTAAATAACTCAGTATATCCTATCTTAGCTTCATCACTAACATCCATAGTAATAATTGCTCCATCATTAAGTGATTTATCTTTATTAGGTACAACTAAATCTTCATCTATTTTAAGTTTAATTCCAAGCCCTTTACAATCAGGACATGCTCCATATGGAGCATTAAATGAAAACATACGAGGTTCTAACTCAGGAAGTGAAAAATCACAATGTGGACAAGCATATTTTTCACTCATTGTTATTGTATCAGCTCCTACCACATCTACTAGTACTTTACCATGAGCTAGTTTTGATGCAATTTCAATCGAGTCATATAACCTACTTCTAATACCATCTTTTATTACTAATCTATCAACAACAACATTAATAGTATGTTTTTTATTTTTTTCTAATTTAATCTCATCTTCTAAACTTAAATCTTCACCGTCTACATTTACCCTAACAAAGCCATCTTTAAATAACTTTTCAAATAAATCCTTATGAGTTCCTTTTTCTCCATTAACTACTGGTGATAATATTTTAATTTTACTTCCATCTTCTAACTTTAATATTTGATTAGTCATTTCTTCAATACTTTGTGAAGAAATTGGTATATTATGTTTTAAACACATAGGAGTACCTACACGAGCAAATAACAATCTTAAATAATCATATATTTCAGTTACAGTACCAACTGTACTTCTAGGATTTTTATTAGTAGTTTTTTGATCAATACTAATTGCTGGTGATAACCCTTCAATACTATCAACATCAGGTTTTTCACTTCCACCTAAAAACTGTCTAGCATATGCACTAAGACTTTCAACATATCTTCTTTGTCCTTCCGCATAAATAGTATCAAAAGCTAAACTACTTTTTCCACTTCCACTTACTCCTGTCATAACAATTAATTTATTTTTTGGTAGCTCAATACTAACATTTTTAAGATTGTTAACACGAGCTCCTTTTACTATTATTTTATCCATAATCCACCTACTTAATCCATATTATACCAAACATTCGTTTGTTAGTAAATAATATTTGCTTTATTAATATAACCTAATATAAAAAATATATCAAATTAAAAAAACTGAACTTAATAGTTCAGTTAATATCTACTGGTACCGGCAAAGGGACTTGAACCCTTATGATATTTCTATCGGTGGATTTTGAATCCACTGCGTCTACCATTCCGCCATGCCGGCATAAGAAGTATTAATTTACTTCTGTATACTTAGAATTAAACAAGTCTTTTTCGTCTTTGTACAATTCAGCATATTTTATACTTTCTCTATATTGTTGTGCTTCTGGATACTTTATAAATTCCACCAATTTGTCATGGTTTTCTTTTATAACTTTTTCTATTTCATCAATAGAAACTTTAAAAAATTCTTTTCTATTATTAATTAAATTTAATTTATTTTTTGAGAATACTTTATGTAAAGTAGATTCTAATTTTGGAGCATCATCAGAAAATATCATTGCATGTACATCAAATTTAAACGGAACTGATGCATCTCCTAATTCATTAACTCTATCTAATGGTTCTTGTCTTCTAGTCATTCCAATTTTATAAACATCTTCACCAAACGCCCCTATATTTGAAATAACATACACGTATCCAACTCTATGATTCGTAACTCGATAATCAATATCGTCTAAGCTTTTATCAATTTCACCTAATTTAGATTCTACTTCTTCCAATTTAGATTTTACTTCTTCTTCTGGAAGAGAACCTTTATCTAATTTAGTAAGTAATTCTTCTTTAAGATTTTCATAATGCTTTTGCTCTTTTAAAATTTTCTTTTTAGCTTCTTCAAATTCTTTTTCTACTTTTGCTTGTTCTCTTTCTTCTTCACGAGCAGCACGAATCGCTTCTTTTTCTTCTTGTTTGATACAATTATATTCATAAACAAGTTTCAATTCTTCTTTTTTCAATTGAAGATATTCATACTTAAGAGATACTTTATTTCTATAATTAAGTTTATCCAAATCCTGTGCACACTTAACAATACGTTTTTCAACAATATCGTAATTATTAAATTTAACTTTCGATATTAAAGTTTCACATTCGTTATTGAAAGCTCTAAGATACATTTTTATATTATCATTCGTTAATGCTCTTCCTTTTGCCAAACTGCCATCTAGTGTAAAATTTTCTGGAAAAAACATTGCTTTTTTATCTTTTATCATAGCTTTTTGCTTAAATCTAACATCTTTAATTTTATTTGCATATTCTTCACTATTTGTACATTGATAAGTTGGAATATGTAATCCATATTCTAACATTTCAACATTGTTAGATAATTCAAAAAGTTTTTGTTGATTTTCTTCTATATTAGATAATAATAATTTGTTTTGTATTAAAAGTTCTTTATATTTTTCATTCTCTTTTTGTGTTAATTCTTGTAAATGTGTTAAATCTAGTGCTCCAAAATTTCTTAAATTAGCTTTTAGTCTTTCTATTTCCAATTGTAATTTATTGATTTCTACTAATTCTTTTTTATTAAACAGTCCCATTCCTATTTTCTCCCATAAATTTTAATTTACTTCTGTATACTTAGAATTAAACAAGTCTTTTTCGTCAGCAGCATCTTCTCTTATTTCTAACTTAGGTAAATCAGATGTAGTTGCTAGACCAAAATGATCTAAAAATTCTTTTGTAGTTTTATATAACATTGGTCGACCTGGTTTATCACTACGTCCACAGTCAACAATTAAACCTAGGTTTACTAATTTTCTAACTAAGTGAGCACTACTTACTCCTCTTATATCATCAATCATAACTCTAGTTATAGGTTCATTATAAGCAATTATTGCTAAAGTTTCAAGAGTTGTAGGAGTTAATTCTGTATTTTGTTCAACTTCTACTAATTTTTTATAGTATTCAATATGCTCTTCTTTAGTAGTAAATTTATATTTTTCTCCTAGTAAAGATAATTTTAATCCACGTTCAATACTACTATATTCATTTATCATTTCATCAATAATGTTTTTAGTCTTATCGTTAGTTTCATCAATTATTATCGCAATATCTTCAAGTGATAATCCATCATTTCCCTTTAAAAATAATAAACCCTCAATTATTGTTTTCTTATTCATTACTACTATCCTTTCCTATTACTAATATTTCACTAAAATTATCATCTTGTTTAATTCGCAATTCATTTTTACGAGCTAAATCTAATATCGATAAAAAAGTTACTACTACATAATCTTTTGTCATAATTGTAAATAATTCACTAAATTTAACTTGTTTTTTAGTTTTCAAGATATGTTTAATCTCTTTATTTCTAACAGTAACTGATAATTCTTTTTTAGTGATTTTAGTATTAAGTGGTTTTTCTAATTCTTTACGTGATATGAATTTTTCAAAAGCTTTTAATAAATCTTCTAAAGAAGCATCACCTTCATAAACTTTTTCTTCATCTTTAAAATTATTTAATTTTTCATCTTCTTTTGTGTAAACTAAATTTCTTTTATTTTCTAGTTCTTTAAAGTCGTTAGATATTTCTTTATATCTTTCATATTCAATAAGTTTATTAATTAAATCTTCTTTTGAATCTAATTCAAATTCATCTTCTTCTATTTCTTTAGGACGAGGAAGTAAACTATTACTTTTTATTTCTATTAAGCTAGCAGCCATTACTAAGTATTCACTTGCGATTGTTAAATTCATTTGTTCTTGAATTTCAATATAATTTAAATATTGTTCTGTTACTTTAGATATTTCTATATCTTTAATATCAATATCACTTTGTTTTATTAAATGTAGTAATAAATCAAGAGGTCCTTCAAATTGATCTATCGTTACTTTATAATCCATAATATCACGTCCATTAAATAATATTATATCAAATATTTAATAAGTATTAAAGAAAAATAAAATACTAGTTATAATTAATAGATATAGGTTTATATATTTGTTATAATGAAAATGGTGATTAGATGAAAAACTTTACTATGAAAGATGAAAATTTTATTTGTGAACATTGTGGTTTAGAAGTGAAAAAATTAAATTATACTGCACGTGATCATTGTCCGCACTGTCTATATTCTAAACATTTAGATATTATGCCTGGTGATAGAGCAAATAATTGTCATGGACTACTAGTACCAGTTGGAATTGAAAAGTTTAAAAATAGTTATAAAATCTTATATAAATGTGATAAGTGCGGTAATAGTCATAAGAATATTATGGCTGAAGATGATAATATGAATTTAATAATAAAGTTATCAGTAGTAAAATAGTTTCTATTTTACTTTTTATTTACTCTTTAATTTGTATAAAAATAGTAAAGTGCTATAATTTAAATAGGAGGATATAAAATGAAATTAGAAGGAAAAGTTGCCATTGTTACTGGTGGAGCCATGGGTAATGGTTTAGGAATAGTAAATGTATTTAAAAAATATGGTGCTAAGGTTATAATATTAGATTATTCAGATGAAATTAATAATGCAGTTAACAATACTGGATGTGAAGGTTATAAAGTAGATATTAGAGATACAAATAATTTAAGTCATATAATTAAAGATATAGTTGAAAAATATGGTAGTATCGATGTGTTAGTCAATAATGCTGGAGTTGCGAAATTAACACCATTTTTAGAAACAAGTGATGAAATTAGGGACTATCATTTTGATATTAATATAAAAGGTACTTGGAATGTTACTAAGTTAGTAGTGCCTCATATGAATAGTGGTAGTATAGTTAATTTATCTAGTGTAACTGGTCCTAAAGTTGCTGATGCTGGAGAAGTAGCTTATGCTACTAGTAAAGCTGCTTTAATAGGATTTACTAAAGGTTTAGCTATGGAATTAGTTGATAAAAATATTAGAGTTAATGCTATATTACCTGGATATATCCATACACCTATGGTAGAAGGTATTGCAAATGATACTGATAGTAATAATCCAAATAGTGTAATCGACGGAATAGCTAGTGGTATTCCTATGAAAAGACTTGGTACAATTTTAGAACTAGGTGAATTAGCAGCATTCTTAGCTAGTAATGAATCTAGTTATATAACTGGTAGTGAGTTTGTTATTGACGGAGCTAGTACATTACCAGAAACTAGTAGTGTTGGTGTATAGAAATAGTTAAACTATTTCTTTTTCTATAAAAAAAAGATTATTTCTAATCTTTTAAAATTTTATTTTATTTTCAATATAAGTAATTGCTTCTTCAACGGATAATGTAATTTGTTCCATTGTATCACGGTCTCTTATAGTAACTGTATTTTCATTCATAGTATTATCATCAACTGTAATTGCAAAAGGTGTTCCAATAACATCTTGACGACGATATCTTTTACCTATGTTTCCACTTTCATCATATGTAACCATAAAGTATTTACTAAGTTTAGCAAATATTTCCATCGCTTTTTCACTATGATATTTTTTAACTAGTGGCAACACTGCTGCTTTATAAGGCGCTATAGCAGGTGCAAAACGCATTACTTCTCTATTATCATTTTCTTCTTCTAAATCATATGCATTATCAAGTAGAGCTAAAACTAATCGATCACATCCAAATGATGCTTCTATAACATATGGAATAAATTTTTCATTTGTTTCAGGATCAAGATATTCCATACTTTTTTTACTATATTCTTGATGACGAGTTAAATCAAAATTAGTACGATTATGTGTACCGTTAATTTCTCCCCATCCGAAATTAAATTTATATTCAACATCACAAGCAGCTTTAGCATAGTGAGCTAATTTTTCATGGTCTTTAAATCTAAGTCTATTTTCATCAAGACCTAAATCTAAGAAAAACTGTTTTCCATAATTTTTATAATATTCATAAAACTTATCATCTGTTCCTTCTTTACAAAAGAATTGATGTTCCATTTGTTCAAATTCAATAGTTCTAAAAGTAAAGTTACCAGGTGTAATTTCATTACGAAAAGCTTTACCTATTTGTCCTATACCAAAAGGAACTTTTAATCGCATACTTCTTTGTACATTTAAAAAGTTAGTAAATTCTCCTTGAGCTGTCTCTGGTCTTAAATAAATTGTACTTTTAGAATCATTAGTAACTCCTCTATTAGTTTCAAACATTAAATTAAATTGTCTTATATCTGTAAAGTCATGCTTTCCACATTTAGGACATGGAACATTATTATCTTCTATGTAAGAAATCATTTCTTCTGTTTCCATACCATCAGCATCTATACCACTAAAATCTTCAATCATATTATCAGCTCTATGACGAGTTTTACATGATTTACAATCAATTAGTGGGTCTGAGAAACTTGAAACATGTCCACTTGCTTCCCAAACACGTGGATTCATAAGTATCGCAGCATCTACTCCATAACTATTTAAACTCTCTTGTACAAATCTTTTCCACCATAATTTTTTAACATTGTTTTTAACTTCAATTCCAAGTGGACCATAATCCCAAGTATTTGCTAACCCATCATATATTTCACTTCCTTGAAATATAAATCCATATTGCTTTGATAAATTCACTAATTTATCCATTGTTAATTTACTCATAATATCTTCCTTTCAATAAAAAAACTCTAAAAGTATTTTAAGGACGCAGTATATTACTACGCGGTTCCACCTTAATTATTCTTTTAGAGAATCATCTTTAATATAATCGCTCCTTAGTTTCCATCCTAAATCATCGCTTTAAATATAACAAAGTAATTATATTATAATATATTTTCTTTGTCAATTATTTAACTAATTTATTTAAACTAGTAATAAAACTTTTACTTTTTAAATATATACCTGTATATCTATCATAATATTCACTTAAGAAAGTATTTATTTCATTTTTATATTTATCTTTTATTTCTAACTTTTCTATTTTGTTTATATCAACATAATATAACATTCTTAGGAGTTTCATTGTTTTATCATCTACTCTTCTATCTTTATTAGTAATACAATTGTTACAAATATATCCTCCACTACTACTAGATATACTTACTATTTCATTTTTAGACCCACATATACTACAACTATCTAAATTAGGTAATACACCTAAATAATCTAAATATTTTAATTCAAGTATATTTGTTATTACTAACGGATCATAACCTTCATTTATTTTATTTAGTGATGAAATTAAAAGATCATAAACAACAGTATCATTAGTATGTTTCAGTACTTCACGTGCTAGTTCTAAAATAAAACTAGCATAACTAATCATATCTATATTCTTATAAATATTTTTATAGGGATTAATAACATCTACACTGGTTAAATTAGATAATTTATCTTCTTTATACACCATATAAAAATTTCCATAAGTAAGTTTAAGAGTTACACTTCTAAGTGGACTTTTTATTTGTTTACTACCTTTAGCAATTACTCCGACTAATCCATGATCTTTAGTTAAAATATTTAATATTTTACTAGTTTCTCGATAGCTCTTTTCGCTAATAATAATTCCTTCAATTTTCTTTATCATATTTCACCTACTAATATAATTTATTATATCATTAATTATAAATTTTATAAAAAAAAGATAAAATTTATTTTATCCTCTTTTATAAGCAGTAACTTTAATTGTTGAGTAAACTTTTTCTTTTGGTTCTTCAACTATTCTTTGAGTACGAATTTTTTTTAATTCTCTTGCTTGTTCAAGATCTATGTCAGATAATTCACCTGATGCAAATTTTTTAACATATTTTGCTGTAAATACATGTGATGGATATTTACCAGTTAATCTAACATATTCTTTACCTTTTTCTTCATCTTCTTTCGATATTATATATTCTCTATCTCCATCATTAACTTTCACATTTATAAGTGTAGTATATTGATTTCTATGTTTTTCAAATGCTCGTATTAAATGACCTAAATATTGATTATCAAAATTCATTAAACCTTCGCTTTTCATAATTAACATATTTTTCTTAAATATTTTCGCTAAACTAATAATAGCACCAGGAGAAAACAATTTATATTCTAAATTATAATATCTTGCTAAAGCTCTTATATCAATATCTTCATCATTATTATATTGTTCTAGAATCTTTTCATATATTTTTAAATCTAAAGCTTTAATTTCATCACCTAGTATAGATTCTAAAACATCTCTTTTTTCTAATGACCAAATATCTCCACCTTGTTCAATAAATTTTTGAGCTTTTTCTTTTTGTTCATTTAAGTGTTCCATTTTTGTATCGACATAAATTTTATTAATATAAGAAGCATAAGTACTATCATCTTTTGCGATATCTATAAACTTTTTCATTATTTTAACGTCTATATTAATATTTTTTGTATAATCACTAATTGATTCCTTTGATAAAATCAAATTTTCTATTGTTTCTTTATAGAATGGGCCTTTAAACTTTATATTTTTATAAGATTTTTTAGTAATAATATGCATTCTGTTTATATCTAATAAATTTTCATCATAATCTTTTTTTGTTATAAAATGTTTGTTTTCAATATCAAAACCATATTCATCTACTTTTAAATAAGTTATAGAATGTTTTTTATTTTTAGTCCATCCGTTTTTATCAATACCATTTTGATTATATCCATGAATATCATATTTATCTAATGTAACACGGTTGTAACCATATATGCTAAAATTATTTTCATCAAATCCTTGTATATCATATCCATTTTGATCATATTTTGTCCCTGTATAATTATTTAATCCATCTCTAAAAAATCCATTTTCATCAATTGTATTATTAGTTTTTCTATGTGCATTATATATATTAAAACCATAAATATCATATCCAGCTAAATCATATTCTTCATTAGTAAAGCGATTTATACCCGACTTATCAAAACCATATTCATTAAATCCAATATAATCATAACCATCTAAATCATATCTGGTTTTAGTTATTTTATGAATACCAGAAGCATTAAAACCTCTTTTATCATATCCTTCTTCACTTAAAAGTTTTCCTGTTTTTCTATACAAACCATTTTTATAAAATCCATTATAATCACAATTTTTACTATCGTATCCTTCTTCATCATATTTACATTTAGTAATAAAATGAATACCTAATTCATTAAATCCATTACAATCATATCCTTCTTCATTATATATTTTGCTAGTTATATAATGAATTCCTTGTCTATTAAAACCTTTATCATTAAATCCATGAATATCATATTCAGTACCCGTAATACTATTAATTCCATTTTCATCAAAAATACGATCACTATCTATATATATTAATTTTGCCATATACAACTCCTCTTCATTATAGTTGTATATACTAACATAATTATTAAATTATTGCAAATAAAAAAAGCTTATAGCTTTTTATTTGTTTCATTATTACGTATACTATCTTTATATTTTAAATAGTACTCAATTTTACCTGTTTTTTTAAATAAATCCCATAATAACTTTTCCATAATCTCACCTATTACTATATTGATAAGATTATTTATTATTATTCAAATTCATCAAAACCAAATTCTGACAAATATTTTTCTTTATCTCGCCATTTTTTTATAGTTCTAACATATATTTCTAAATATACATTACAACCTAATAACTCTTCTATTTCTGCTCTAGCATTACTACCAATTCTTTTTACCATATCTCCACCCTTACCAATAATAATTTTCTTAAGAGCATCACGATCAACGATAATACATACATTTACTATATAACTATTTTTTGTCTTTTTCATCCCTTCAGTAATACATGTAAGAGAATGTGGTATTTCTTCACTAGTAAGTCGCATTGTTTTTTCTCTAACTATTTCACTTACTAAAAATGATATTGGTTTGTTTGTAATTTCATCTGTATCATAATATCTAATTTCATCTGGTAAATAGTTTTTCAATACATTAATTAAAGTATCTATATTTCTATTTTTTAACGCTGATAATGGTACTATTTCATCAAAAGGATATAAATCTTTATATTCTAAAATTTTTGCTAAAATTTTATCATTTGCCATACCATCTATTTTATTAATCACTAAAATAACTTTAGTGTTAACTGCTGAAGTTTTAAGACGTTCCAATATATATTTATCTCCACCACCTAATGATTCACTTGCATTAACTAAAAATAATACTACGTCTATTTCATCCATATTAGAATAAGCTTGTTTATTTAAATATTTTCCTAATTTATGATTAGGTTTGTGAATTCCAGGTGTATCTACAAATACTATTTGTGTATCTTCTTCATTATATATACCTTGAATTATGTTTCTAGTTGTTTGTGGTTTATTAGATGTTATTGCGACTTTTTTTCCTATTATTGCATTAAGTAATGTACTTTTACCTACATTAGGTCTTCCTATTAAACTTACGAATCCACTTTTCATATTTCCTCCTAAATATTACATATAAAAATGATGGAAATTTATCCATCATAATAAATTTATATTATTTTAAAACATACCAATTATTTTTGGTAAAAAGATTACTAAACCACTTATTACAGCAGTAACAGCAAACATTAATACTGCTGCACTAGCAGTATCTTTAGCAATTTTAGCTAAGTCGTGTTGTTTAGGACACGCTAAGTCTACAACTGCTTCGATTGATGTATTAATCATCTCAGTAGCAATTACTAGTCCAATTAATAATATACAAACTATCCATTCATTTAAACTAATATTAAAATAAATACCTGCTACTACTACTATTGCTGTAATAAATAAATGAATTAAAATATTTTGTTCATATTTAAAAGCATATTTTAATCCTTGCAAAGAGTAGTTAAAACTTTTAAAAAATCTACCTACTCCCATTTGTTTTTGTTTTTCTCTTGCTTCTTGATTCATAATAATCTCCTTACATCCCCAATATTCTTGGTATAAACATTATACAGAAAACTATAAAAGCAGATGATGATATTACAAAAACTGCTCCACTTGCTGTATCTTTACCTATTTTTGCTAATATATGATAATCTTCACTTGTTACATCAACAACAGCTTCTAACGAAGTATTAATTAACTCTATTGCAGCAATCATACCTAAAAGCATGAATATGATCGCCCATTCAAATAGACTTACACTAAATATTAAACCAAGTATTACAAATGATAATGTTGTTATTAAATGAAGTGTCATACTTTGTTCAAATTTATATGCAAATTTCAATCCATCAATTGCATATTTAAAACTATTTATTTTTTTACCTATGTATTCCGAATTCATTTAATACCTCCTCTTGTTTTGCCATCATTATTTTTTCTTCTTCATTAGTCATGTGATCATATCCGAGTAAGTGATAAAAACCATGTACCAATAAAAATGCTAACTCTCTAGTTAAAGAGTGATTATATTCAATAGCTTGTTCACTCGCTTTATCTAACGATATAAAGATATCACCTAAAATACGTATTTCCAACTTAACATCTTCATTATCTTCAAGGGCGAATGTTATAACATCTGTTGCAACATCTTTTCCTCTATAATCTCTATTTATATTTTTTATATAATCATTATCAACAAATATAACATTAAAATAAGCATTTTCTATTTGTTCTTTTTTAAGAGCATATTTTGCTATTTCAGTTAATAATTGTTCATCTTTTACGACTTCATTTGTTTCATTAAAAAAAGAAATATTATCCATATAAACCACCACCAAGAATTACTTCATTAAAATATATATAAGTTAAAAATATAAAAACTATGATTATTATATTATAAAAAGCTTGTTTTTTCAATATAGAAGGTAATAAATCATGAATATATTTTATCAGAATAAAACTATATGTACCAATTATTGCTCCAAGTACATTTAAAATTATATCATCTATATCAAATACTCTTCCAATAGCAAGCTGTGTAATTTCTATTGTAGAACTAGCAATCAGTGCTAATATAGAAATTATAATTGGGTTTTTTGCTTTAAATAAGTAAGCTGTAAATAATCCATATGGTACAAACATAATCATGTTTCCAATTACATTTCTAAAAAATAACTCACTAAAAAATTCATATCAAAACATTTCTTTAAAAGGAACAAAGTTAGATGTTGACCAAGATACATCTTGGAATGTTACTACATGGAATAAACATAGAATATATATAACAAAAAATAGTGTTAAAACTTCTTTATAAAATATAAACACTTCTTTATTTTTAAATATATATACTAATCTAATTGATACTAATATAGTAGCAAATATAAATATCATTGGCCAACTATTTTTTAATATATTAAGTACTAGTTCGTTCATTAAAACACCTACTATTCTACGATTTGTTCATTTTTAGTTAACAATTTATTCTCATCTATTATAATTTCTTCAGTTATATTTTCATAAACTGTAAAAAACATATCCATTACTATTTTACTATCTTTTACACTAACTTTCAATTCTTTACTAGAAATTATATATTCGTCATTATCTAATTTGTTTTCTATACTTGTAATAGATTTCTCTTTCGCAACACTTATAGCATCATTTATAGTATATATTTCATTACTTATTTCTACTTCTTCAACATTCACTTTAGTAAAACTTATTGGTAATAAACTATGAGACAAAATAATTTCCTCTTCAATATCTACTTTACTATATGACTCATCAACAAACAAATCAATTTTAGTATTTAAAAAATTTATTCTATAATTACTACTATTATTTCCTGTTCTTTTCTCATCATAATATATATATGGTACTTCTACACTAGTTTTATACCAAACTTCTGCATAAACACTTCCTATTGCACTCGTTATACTCTTCAACTCATCGTTCAAATATATTTCCCCTGATATTACAATATCTCCTTTACTAACAAAACTATTAGTATTTTTGACAATTGTTCCACTAGAAGCCTCTACCCTTTTAATAATACCAGTTTTGCTTGCTATTATATTTACTTTTTCATTTGCTTCTACTTTTTCATTTATAACTCTTTCTTCTACCTTAATAATATACTTAGTACCACTGTTTTCAATTTCCATCCACTCTATTTTATCTTTATATTTATCAATTATTTTTTTACTAATTTCTTCTAAGGCATTATAATCTTTTTTAAAATTAAATCTACTAATTCCATATTTTTCTAATTCTGTGTATAAAAGATTTCTTATATCACTATCTGAATGAATTACTTCTACACTAGTAATAATATTCATACATATCATTAATAATATAAATACAATGAAACTTGATATCAATAATATTTTAAATCTATATATAAGTAGCATTATGTTTTTCATACCATAATATTTTATTACTCTAATTTCATATATGCTTTTTAATTTATTTACTTTTTTTAAATCAACTAAATATATCACTAAAAAAACAATATTATTTTTCAAATATTTTATTTCTAGCATATCTATATTGTTTGAATGCAAACGTCTGATAAATCTTTCAATATTTCTACCTTTAACTTTTATTTTAACTTTATCTGTATTCATCACTTCACCTAAATTCTATAATATTAAATTTTCCTTTTAACAATACTTCTTTACTTTGTAACTTAGATAAAGTAATATTTTCTCCTTTTATTATTAAATATCCTTCTTTATATCTAATAATTATTTTTTCACTATTTATTTCTCCTAAACTTGTAAAATTAGATATATATAATTTATTGTTGAAAATTTTTATATAAAAATCTTCAGCATATAATAATCCTTTAGTTTTTTTTAATATTTTCACAAATATCACCTACTTAATTTTACTCATAAAAATTAGAATTATGTATTAAAAAAAATAGATCGACGATCTATCAAATTAACTCCAAACTTTTTTCATTTATATAATCAGTTATAATAGTATTACTTAAATCTTCAGCATTTTTACAATCAATTATAATATGATCAATACTATATTCTTTCATAAAATGATATACTC
>CAYJJT010000010.1:0-24271 GCA_964370575.1 uncultured Muribaculaceae bacterium
AAGCATCAAGACTTAGAAAGTAGTACAATATGAACTATTCCGATTTAAATGATTATGAATTAGTTACTTATGCTTTAAGTGAAAATATGGAAGACGCTATGAATTTAATTTATTATAAGTATCAACCTATAATTGTTGCTTATAGTAAAAAGATGTTACCTGTTTGTAGTAATGGAGGAGTAGATTTAAATGATCTTATTCAAGAAGGTCGACTTGGTTTATCTAATGCTATAAATAAGTTTAGAGAAAGTAAAGATATTACTTTTTATACATTTGCTTGTACTTGCATTAAAAGAAGAATAATATCTTTAGCTGTAAGCACTAATAGACTTAAACATAAACCACTTAATGATTCATTACCACTCATCACAACTAGTGATAGTGATGACATAGAATTAGATTATTTAATGAGCGATATGACTAATGAACCAGAAAGTAAAATATTAGAAGAAGAAAATAATAATTACTTAAAAGAATCAATTAAAAGTAAATTAACAGTATTTGAACAAGATGTATTTGATCTTAAAATACAACATTTTAATTATGAAGAAATAAGTTTAATATTAAATAAAAATAAAAAATCTATTGATAATGCTTTGCAAAGAATAAAAAATAAAGTAAAAGATATATTAATAGATTTAGAATAAAAGAATTACTTAATGTAATTTTTTTATTTGACATAAATAAATGTATAATAGTGGACGTTGAAAGAGGGTTTTTATGAAAAAGTATAATAAAAAGGAAAATATTTCAACAATTAAAAATGTTAAAATTACTGATAAATTTATTTCTATTGCAAATAAAGTAATGTTAGTGATTCCAAGTGTTACATTAACGTTAAGTCTTTATAATCTAGATAACAATAGTAGTAAAACGGGTTATGAATCATATGATGATTCTATTATAGTGTATCAAGAAGGTATACTTCATTCTCCACAAATGTACAATGATATTGAGGGTGATACATATTTGAGTGAATGGTCTGAATGGCAATTAGAAGAAATTGTAGATAAAGAAAATAAGATTATTCAAGAAAAAATTGTTATTGATATAGATGAATTTAATGGTCAAAAAATAGAGACTGTTACTACTGTCGGTAATAAAGATGTAGTTATAAATAGCCAAGACGAGGAAAGTTCTTTAGTATCTTTATATCGATATAAGGATGTTGTCCCTTTAAAAACTAAGTAATAAAAATAATATCAACTAGTGATATTATTTTTTATATCTTATTAAATATTTAAAATATATATGATTATTTCATTATAAATAATCATTTTTTAAATTATTCCTTGAAAATCAATTTAAAATGGTGATATTATTAATACACAGAAAGTTGGTATAATATGGAAAATGAAGTTAATATAAAAAAAATAGTTGATAAATATGGTAATGCTGATATAATACCATTTAATATAAATAAAATGATTGAATGCATGGATATAAATATTGAGAGTATAGAGTTTGATCAGTTTGTTACAGCTAATAATAGTATAGCTGAATGTATTAGTAAATATGGTTCTTTAATTGGAATGAATGTACGTGAAAATGATAAATTAAATTTTATTATTGATAAAAGTTTAAATAATGTTGATAAAAGAGAACTACTTGCTAATCAGTTAGTTAAGCAAATTATACTATGTAGTAGTAAAGATATGTGGTTCTTTTATAAAGATACTATTACAAAAGATAATGGAGATAAATATTCATTAATTACAACTGAGATTAATACTTTAGCAAGTAAAATGCTGATTCAAGAAACTGCTCTTGATAGAGTTTTAAAAGTTTTAACTCTGCCACACTTAAGTGTACTAGCGAATATGTTTGACGTTTCCCCTATAATGATGAAACGTCGTTTAGATGAGTTAAGTATACAATATATAGATAATATAAATCATAATGAAAAGATGAAATAAATATACAGATTGTATGTTTATTTTTAAATAAGTTTACATTTTTTTAAATAAAGTATATACTTAATATATAGTAGGAGGTTTGTTATGATGTATTTAATTATCGCAGCAATAGTAGTAGTAATAATTATTTCTTTAGTCTCATTTGTTATTGGAACATATAATAAATTAGTAGTACTTAGAAATAAAGTAGAAGATCAATGGGCACAAGTAGAAGTAGTGTTAAAAAGAAGAGCAGATTTAATTCCAAATTTAGTAGAAACTGTAAAAGGTTATGCTAAACATGAAGGTGAAACTTTAGAAAAAGTTATAGCTGCTCGTAATAATACTTTAAATGCAGCAAGTCCTGAAGAATTAAAACAAGCTGAAGGTGAGTTGTCTAATGTATTAAGTAGATTGATGGTATTAACAGAAAATTATCCAGATTTAAAAGCTAATGCTAACTTTACAGAGTTACAAAGAGATTTAAAAGATACTGAAGATAAAATTACTTTTGCAAGACAATTTTATAATGATACTGTTTTAATGTATCAAAATAAAAGAGAAATGTTTCCATCTAATATAATTGCTGGAATGTTTAACTTTGAACATATCAGTTTCTTTGAAGCTACTGAAGCTGATAGAGAAGTACCAAATGTAAAATTTTAGACTTAATTATTAAGTCTTTTTTAGGAGTGTAATTATGAAAAAAAAATTCGGAATATTAAAATATTTACCGATAATAATTTATTTATTGGTTATATTTGCAGGAGTTGTAGATTTACCTACACTTTTTAAAGGATATGGAATTAGCGATTATAGAATGGATGTGACTATAACTAATGAGGGACATGTTGAAGTAGAAGAAGCATTTGATTTAAATGGTGAGTATAATGGATATGAACGTTATTTAGTTTATGATAATGAAGATTTACCAGAATTTAACCCTAATGTTTTAGAGTTAGGTGGTAACAAGTTACATAATGCTGAAGATTTACAGTTAAACAGTATAAAAAGTATTAATTCAGATGATATATATACTGATGATATTAATGGAATTTTATTTAGCCCTGCGTATGATAGTAGATCCGGTATTACTAATACGTATGAATATTATTCACAAAGTAATCAAGATAAAATTAAAATATATAACCCAGATACTACTGGTAAAGCATTTTATTTAAATTATACTTATGAATCTATGGCTGTAAAACATGATGATGTTTCTGAATTAGGTTTTAATATATTTAGCGAGGTTCAAACTGAAAGTATTGAAAAAATGGTAATAAATATAAATGTACCTGGCAATAAAGATTTGTTTGAAGTTTATGGACACGGATATGTAGATGCTGAAATAGAAATAATAGATAAAGAAAATGCTGTTGTAACATTAACTGGAATTAAAGCTAATACACCACTTGATATAAGAGTAGTATTTGATAATGATGTTTTATCTAACATTGATTATTCAAAAATTACAAATATAAGTATGTATGATCAAATAACTGTATATGAAGAAAGAATTGCAGAAGAACAAGCTGAATATAATACTCATGTCTTTATTATGACTTTAGTTGGATATATATTAATAGGTCTTTTAATCGCAATACTTCCTATAACTTATATATTATTCGATAAAGAATTTGAAAGAAAAAATGAGATTAAATATTTAAGAGAATTACCAAATAAAAGAAGACCTTGGATGGTTAGTTATTTAATGAATGGTAGTACAAATGATAATGATATTATGGTTGTATTAAGTTATTTAGTATATGTAAAAGTATTATCATTAGTACCTTCTAAAACTGAACCTAAAGAATATGATTTTGTATTCAATGAAGAACATAACCATAAACTTACTAGTGAAGAGATATTAATATTAAATTGGTTTTTCAAAGATAATAAACAAACAAATAGAATTAATATAAATATAATCAACTCTATTATAGAATCTAATCCGGAAGAAACATATAAGAAGATACAAAAATTTAAAGCTATAATCGCTAAACAAGCTAAAAGTGAAAATTTATTTCTATCAAATAGTAATAAATTTATAATGCTATTAATATCAGCTATTTTAGCAATTCCATATGCATTGCTTGTAACTAATTCAGAAGTATTTACATTAAAGATAATAATTATAATTATATTTGCAATTAATGCTGTATATATATCTGTTTTGAAAAAACGTAGTATTAATGGAGCGGAAGAATATTATAAATGGTTAAGTTTTAAAAATTTTTTGATTGATTTTTCAAAACTAGATGAGAGAAATTTACCAGAAATAAAATTATGGGAACATTATTTAGTTTATGCAATTGCGTTAGGCGTAAATGAAGAAGTTACTAAACAATTAGCAAATATTCCAGCTTATCAAGAATATGATAATAACCATTATCCTATGATGTTTTATAGTGCTAGATATAGTATGTACTCAAGAGTATTTACATCTTCAATTAATACAGCAAATACGGCTAGAATGCAATCATCAAGTGGAGGCTTCTCTGGTGGAGGAGGTTCATTTGGTGGAGGTGGAGGTGGAGGTCGTTTCTAAAATGATTTTGAAATGACTTATCTTTCAACTTATAAAAAAAGAGAATGTTTCTCTTTTTTTTATTTATAAATTTAAATTACAATAATATAATTTAAATAGGAGATGATATTATGAAACTTATTTATACTAATGAAGCATATATTCAATTTAAAGATTTACTTTTAATAATTAATTCTGCAGATAGTTATCCTATTATTTTTTTAGAACTTTTAAATAATAAAGAATTTATAAAACAACAAAAATTAAATGATTTCATAAAATTTGATAATTTTAATATAATTGAATATTTAAAAACTGTTGATTGGA
Organism: uncultured Muribaculaceae bacterium; assembly: GCA_964370575.1. Taxonomy (GTDB): domain Bacteria; phylum Bacillota_I; class Bacilli_A; order RF39; family UBA660; genus MGBC107952. The sequence goes on from CAYJJT010000010.1 coordinate 4,753, forward strand.
TTATAGATTATCATGAATATGAAAATTTGGATGAAGTAGATTTATTAAAAAAAATTGAAAATAGTTTAGAAGAGTTAAATAGAACAGTAAATATATATATGGTTTTAGATGATAGTGAAAATATGAAAATAAAATATTTTAAAAAATCATATCAAAAACTTGAAAATAAAATCGGTGATTTAAAAGAAGTATTATTATATAAAAATAAAAAAAGCAATTTAAAGTTTCCTCATAATAATATTGTAAGTTATACTAATTTAAATTAAACAACTATAGTTGTTTTTTTTGTATAAATAAAAAGAGTTTAAACTCTTTTTACATCATATGATATTTTGAATCATTATATTTCATACCTTGGTAAGTACCTTTAGTATCATTCATCATTGTTTCTAATCTAGTTACTCGGCGATCTAAATTATTTATTTGCATTTGCATATCATCTAACATTGTTGCTATTGTATTAGAAGCAGTTTGATTAGGCATAGGAGCAACAGGATTTTGCCCGCTCATACCAGGAGCCATATTCATACCTTGCATTGGCATAGCACCTCCAGCAGGTATTCCTTGCATTGGTACTCCAGGATATGGAGCTGGCATTGGATATGGCATACAGTAACGATCTTGGTTTCTATCTTTTTTCATATTACACTCTCTTTCTTTCTAGTTCATTATATGATTTACTTTTAAATTAGTGATTAATTTGATATAATGTTCATGGTGATAATATGAGGTTAAAAAATGTAAGAGGAGCTAGTGAAATATTAGCAAACTCAAATTATGTTATAAAAGAATATAAAGAATATAAAGAAAAGTTTAATACTTTATTTGCTAATAAGAATGATATTAAAATTGAAGTAGGGATGGGGAAAGGAGATTTTATAATTGGAAATGCTATAAAGTATCCTAATGTAAATTTTATTGGTATAGAAAAATTTGATAGTGTATTAGTTAGAGCAGTACAAAAAGTAGAAAGTTTAGAACAACATTTACCTAATTTAAGATTTATTAGAATGGATGCGACAGAAATAACAGATGTTTTTAAAAATGAAATACATACTCTATATTTGAATTTTTCTGATCCTTGGCCTAAAAACCGACACGAAAATAGGAGATTATCTAGTAAATTATTCTTGAAAAGATATGATAATATATTTAGTGATGTTAAAAGAATAGAAATGAAAACTGATAATAGAAAATTATTTGAATTTTCCATTATTTCAATTGCAAATTATGGTTATTTAGTAGAAGATATTTCTTTAAATTTATATGAAGATGATATAAAAGATAATATTCCTACTGAATATGAAACAAGATTTCATAATTTAGGATTTCCTATTTATAAAATAGTCGCGAGTGATACTAGACACTTAATAGACAAAAACTAGCAAAAAAACTTTTTTATTATATATAAATTTGTTATAATTTATTTAGAGTGGTGATATATGAAAAAAATAATAATAGTAGTTTTAGCACTCTTAGTGTTTACAGGTTGTAGTGTTGTTAGAATAGACACAGATAATGTAGATACTACGATTGATATTCTTTTATCTAAGGATAATGATTTATTCAATCGTGTTGCTAAAGGATATAAGTATTATATACCTAAAGGTGTTACTTACATAGATACTAATGATTTAAATGAAAAATTATATTCAAACGGTGTATATTATTATTTATATATAGATGCCATTGGATATTACTATGAAACAGAGAATAATTATGAAGTTAATGAAGATGCTTATTATTCGCGTGTTTTAAAATTTGATGATAAAACAGGATATGTAGAAATCAATGAGTATGAAGATGATAAATATCATATTTCATTTAGTTATAATTATGCACAAATTGAAGCTATTGTAGAAGAAAATCAAATTGAAAATACAATTATGAATGCTAGTTATATTTTATCAACTGTTAAATTTAATAGTGATGTTATTAAAATAATGTTAAATGAAGATTATTTTACTAATAAAGAAGAAACATATGATATATTCAATAAAGTAAATCCTGAAAATGATAATAGTGATAACTTTTTAGAATACAACGATGATGAAGGTGCAAAATTAGAAGAAAAGGATGAAAAAGAAGAGGTGAATTAAAGTGGGATTTTTAGATAAAGTAAAAGATTTCTTTAAAGAAGAAGAAGAATATATCGAACCAGTTAAAAAAGAAGTGATGCATGTGGAGATAAAAGCTCCAGCTAAACCAGAAGTAAAAGAGGAAGTAATAGTTCAAAAGGAAGTTGCTGTAGAACAAAAACCATTATTTTTTGATGATAAAGATTTTATAAATGATGAACAAAAAGTATTTGCTCCGAAACCAAAACCAGCTGCAGTAAAACCTGTGGTGAGACCAGAACCAACTACAAAAACTAGTAGAGCTCTATATCAACAGGCTGATAAGAAACCTGTTAGAAATGAAGTTTATGGTAATGCAAAAAAAGCAAATGATAGAAAACAGTTTAAAGTTTCACCAATAATTTCCCCAGTATATGGTGTATTAGATCAAAACTACAAGGCAGAAAATATTATAAAAAAAACTGAGCCAGATATAAATAGTATTATATTTTCTACAAATAAAGGTAATACTAATGATGAAGTAAAAACTAGATCTAGAAATACTTTAGAAGATGAGATAAATAGTAATTTAACTAGTATTGATAATTTGGTAGAAGATAAAAAAATAGTAGAAAAGAAACCAGAAGTAGAATTACAGAATGATATATTGGATGATATGGTCATAAAAGAAGATGATTTAATTATCAATGATTTTAGTGATTATACTGAAGATGAATTAGTAGAAGCTAATGATGATATTTTTGATGAAATGACAGATGAGGAAAATACTATTAATATCGATAATTCGACTGAAGAAGATGTATCAATTGGATCAAATGATGATAAAGAGATGGATGATGACATGGACGATGCTGAATTATTTGATTTAATTGATTCAATGTATGAGAAAAGAGATGAAAAATAATGGAATGTATTAATGAAATTTTTCCGATATTACTATACACTTTAGGTGCTGTATTACTTGTATTTTTAATAGTTTTAACTGTTCGTATGATTAAAACTTTAAATAGAGTTGATTATTTACTTGAAGATGTTAATAGAAAATCTAGTAAGATTGATGGTGTGTTTGATATTATAGATAATGCTACAGATGCAATTTCACATGTTAGTGATTTAGCAACTAATTATTTAATGACAAAAATAAAAAAAGTATTTGATAGAAAAGGAGAATAAGTATGACTAAAAAAAGAAGTGGTATGAAAACTTTAGCTCTAGGAGCTATTATTGGAGCAGGACTAGGAGTTTTATTTGCACCAAAATCAGGAAGTGAAACTAGACGTGACCTAAAAAAAGCTATAAATAATATGTCAGATAAAATTAAGGAAATAGATGTAGAAGAAGTTAGAGAAAATTTTGAAAGTAAATTATTAAAAATTAAAGAAGAAATTGCTAATTTAGATAAAGAAACAGTTTTAAAAGTAGCTGAAAAAAAAGCGCGTGAACTTAATAAAAAAGCAGAAGAATTAGTTGATTATGCAATTGAAAAAGGAACACCAGTTTTAGAAAAAGCAGCAAGTACTGTTCGTGAACAAGCTATTAAAACAACTAAAAATGTTTTAAATAAATTAGAAGATAGTAAAAAGTAAAGGAAACTTTACTTTTTATTTTACTAATTATATAATAATATTAATTGGAGTGATGACATGGCAAAATATTATATTGGTATCTATGATGGATATTCTAATGAATATAAAGAAAGAATTTATTTTAATAAACAAAACGGATTATTAGATAATCATAAAAAAGGAGAAGCTAATTTAAATTTAATTAAATTGGATCAATATTTTTTATCTCCTAAATCGCAAATAGATGAGGTGAATGACGAATTATCTTTTAAACAAAAAATAAAAAATATGGGATACGATTTTGAAACAGGTGATAAAATAGGGATTACTAGAATAAATAAAAATGGTGATGATTTGAAATCTTCAAAAGTAATTTATAATGATATTCCGATTTTAGATTATATAGGTATGCTTATTCTTTTACTAAAAAAAGACGGATATAATTCTGAAGAAATTAAATTAAAACTTAAAAATAATATTCATTTTATTAAATATAACAATCATATAAATAATTTATTAAAAAATGATAATTTTTCTAAATCATTAAATAATGCTCATATAGTAAGTAGAACAAGAAATACTATGTATGATTTAGCAATTCTTTATTCTAATGATACTTTTGATAGAAAAAACCAAGATAACTATGAAATAGATTATAAAAAGAAGTTTTTACTTGATTGTTTAACAAGTTATAAAGAATTTAGAAATTTATCGAATCATATTTATTTTTTAGAAAAGAATAATTACATTGATAAATATTATGATGATAAATTAGAAGATAGTCGTCAAGAACTTAAAGGATATTTGTATCCAATTGAAGTTAATTATTTAAGTGAAAATAATTATAAAGAACAAAAAGAAATTACAAAACCTGAATATGATGATAATGAAAGTGGTTATGGTATAGAAGAAGATGGGATTTATCATACAGGAGAACAAATTAGATAATGTTAGATTTGTTAACTGAAAGATACTTAGATTATATTCAAACTGTAAGATCATTTTCTAACGATACTATAAAAGCTTACGAAAATGATCTTAATAATTTTAGAGATTATTTATCTAGTGAAAGTATAAATAAGGTAGTAGATATCGATTATCAAGTTCTTCGTAATTACTTACGCTATATACATAATAAAAATTATACTAATAAAACAATTTCTAGAAATATTAGTACACTTCGTTCATTTTATAAATATTTAATTAATGAACAAGTAATTACTTTTAATCCGATGACTTTAATAAGTAATCCAAAATTAGAAAAAAAATTACCTAGTTATTTAAATTATAGTGAAATTGACAATTTAATTAATGTCGGAGAAGTAAATACACCTCTAGATGCGCGTGATAAATTAATAATTGAATTATTATATTCTACAGGTATACGTGTTAGTGAATTAGTTAATATAAAAATAAAGGATATAAATTTATATGACAATACAATTAAAGTTCTTGGTAAAGGTAATAAAGAAAGAATTGTATTATTTGGTAAAGATTGTTCAAAAATGATTAATGATTATTTAAATAATTATCATATTGAATTAGCGGCTAAAAATAAATCTGATTTTTTATTTTTAAATAATAATGGAAGAAATTTATCAACTGGTGGTATTAGATATATTATTAATAACATAATTAAAAAAAATTCATTAAAATATAAAGTTACACCACATACTATTCGTCACACTTTCGCAACACATTTATTAAATAATGGAGCTGATTTAAAAAGTGTTAGTGAACTATTAGGTCATGCGAATATTGAAACAACTGGGATATATACTCATATTTCAAATGAAAGACTTAGAAATGTATATTTAAAGAATCATCCTAGAGCAAAAAAGTAGATATTTATCTGCTTTTTTTGTCAATTTGTAATATGTGTAATTAGTGATATAATTTAATTATAGTAATAATATTTATAATAGGGGAGGATAATTATTATGGAAAAATTCGTTTATAGTTTTAATGAAGGTAATAGAGATATGCGCAATATCTTAGGTGGTAAAGGAGCTAATCTAGCAGAGATGATCAATATTGGATTATCAGTTCCAACGGGATTTACTGTAAGTACAAATGCTTGTACTGCTTATTATAAAAATAAAAAAGAATTATCTGATGATATGCTTAAACAAATCGATATGGCTATTCAAGCTTTGGAAGCAGAAACAGGCAAGAAATTTGGGGATGTAGAAAATCCATTACTTGTATCAGTTAGAAGTGGTAGTCGAGTTAGTATGCCTGGAATGATGGACACAGTATTAAATTTAGGAATGAATGATGAAGTTTGTGAAGCTTTAATTAAAATTACAAATAATCCAAGATTTGTATATGACTCATATCGTCGTTTTATAATGATGTTTGCTGATGTAGTTATGGGCTTTCCGAAGCATGAATTTGATAAAATACTTGATAATGTAAAAAAAGAAAAAAATGTATCCAATGATTTAGATTTAAATAGTGATGATATGTTAGAAGTGACAAATTTATTTAAAGATAAATATTTAGAATTAGCAGGTAATACTTTTCCAACTAATCCTAAAAAACAATTATTAGAATCTATTAGTGCTGTATTTAATTCATGGAACAATGATAGAGCGATTATATATCGTAAAATGAATGATATACCTTCTTCTTGGGGAACAGCAGTTAATGTTCAAATGATGGTTTATGGTAATAGTGGAGAAAATTCTGGAACTGGAGTAGCATTCACAAGAAATCCAGCTACTGGAGAAAATAAATTATATGGAGAATATTTAATAAATGCTCAAGGTGAAGATGTAGTTGCTGGAGTACGTACACCTGCTTTAATTGAAACTTTAAAAGATATTATGCCAGAAGTATATGATGAGTTTTGTAATAATTGCAAAATTTTAGAAAACCATTATAAAGATATGCAGGATATGGAATTTACAATTGAAAATGGTAAATTATACATGTTGCAAACAAGAAATGGTAAAAGAACAGCTGCAGCAGCAATTAAAATAGCTGTAGATTTAGTTAATGAAGGTTTACTTACTAAAGAAGAAGCTTTATTAATAGTTGATCCTAAATCATTAGATCAGTTGCTACATAAAAGTTTTGATACAGATGATTTAAAAAGAGCAAATGTTATAGCAAATGGATTAGCAGCATCACCGGGAGCAGCAACAGGTAGAGTATACTTTAATGCTACTGACGCTATTAGTGCAGCTAAGCGTGAAGAAGATGTTATCCTAGTAACACTAGAAACTTCTCCTGAAGATATTGAAGGAATGAGTGTAAGTAAAGGGGTTTTAACTGTAAGAGGTGGTATGACATCTCATGCAGCAGTAGTTGCCCGTGGCATGGGTACTTGTTGTGTATGTGGGTGTGAAGATTTAATTATTGATGAGGAAAATAAAATTGTTAAAACCAAAGATGGTATTTCATTTGAAGAAGGAGAATATATATCAATTGATGGTAATACAGGTAATGTTTATAAAGAACAAATTAAAACAGTTGAACCTAAAATAAGTGGTGACTTCGAAACATTAATGAGTTGGGCAGATAGTGTTAGAACTCTTAAAGTAAGAGCTAACGCTGATACTCCAGAAGATGCTTTAGTTAGTTTGAAATATAAAGCTGAGGGTATTGGTTTAGTTAGAACAGAGCATATGTTTTTTGATCCGGAAAGATTATTTGCTATAAGACAAATGATAGTAGCTCCAACTGAAGCAAAAAGAAAAGAAGCTTTAAAAACTATATTACCAATCCAACAAGAAGACTTTATTAAAATATTTGAAACTATGAAAGGGTTACCAGTAACAATTCGTTATTTAGATCCGCCACTTCATGAATTTTTACCTACTGAAGATTTAGAAATAGAAGAACTAGCAAAAAGTTTAAATATAACTTTTGAAGAATTAAAACAAAAAGTAGATTCATTAAAAGAATTTAATCCTATGATGGGACATCGTGGATGTCGTTTAGCAATTACATATCCTGAAATAGCTAAAATGCAAACTGAAGCAATTATTGGTGCTGCAATAAATTTAGCTAAAAAAGATACTATTGTTAAACCAGAAATTATGATTCCACTTATTGGAGATGTAAAAGAATTTAATTTTATAAAAGAAATAGTTGATAATGAAGCAATTAGATTAATGAAAAACAATAGTGTAAATATTGATTATAAAGTTGGAACAATGATAGAAATTCCAAGAGCAGCATTACTAGCTGATGAAATAGCGTCAACTGCTGAATTCTTCAGTTTTGGAACTAACGATTTAACACAAATGACTTATGGCTTTAGTCGTGATGATGCTGCTAAGTTTTTAACTGATTATTATGATAAAAAGATATTTGACAATGATCCATTTGTTAAATTAGATCAACAAGGTGTAGGTAAATTAGTAAAAACAGCTGTTGAGTTAGGTAAAATTAGTAGAAGTGATATAAAACTTGGTATTTGTGGTGAACATGGAGGAGATCCTAGTAGTGTGGAATTTTGCCATAACATAGGACTAAACTATGTGTCTTGTAGCCCATACCGAGTAGTTACTGCTAGATTAGCTGCAGCACAAGCAAAAATTAAAAATAACTAAATTTTATAATTAGTTTGATTATTAGTAAAATATATAGATTAAGATAAGGGCTTTTGTCACATATCTTAATCTTTTTTTATCTAAATATTATAATGTATGATTAATATAATAAGAAATAAAATTATATTAATATTATCAAAAGAAGTTTATTTTTATAAAAAATATTTACATAAAAAAATAAGTTAAAATATTAAATTTAAAAGGATAGTGTTATAATAGGTATTAGAGGTAAAAAATGGAAAATATTAAATTGATGAATATGTGTAAAATTATTAATAAGGAAAATAGTAAGATTCTTGTTCAAGAACGTATTAAAGATTGGCAAGGAATAGCATTCCCAGGTGGTAAAATCGAACTTGGTGAAAGTATAATTCCGTCTGTTAAAAGAGAAATTTTTGAGGAAACTGGATTGATATTAAAAGCAGTTGAAATTTGTGGGATAAAAGATTGGTATGATAAAACAAAAAATGAAAGACATTTAATCTTTTTATTTATTGCCACTGATTATGAAGGGGAATTAATATCGAAAACAGATGAAGGTAGAGTTTATTGGATTAATGAAAATGAAATAAAAAAAGAAAAATTAGCAGACGATTTTGATAAGTTATTAGAAATTTTTAATAATAAACACTTGAATGAGCTTGTTTACGTTGAAAATAGTAAAAATAATTTTGAATGGGAATTAAATATATACTAAAGTACTGTAAAGTTAAAAAAATTGAATATGATTAATAAAATAAATTATTAAAAAAACAATGTTTAAATTTAGGAGATTTAATAAGTTCCGTATGATTGATTGCTGATGAATATTTTCAATGTGAAATAATCATAGAACATGGTTTGAGAGTAGTGGCTGATAAATATACCAGTGATGAATTCGTAGAACTTGTAAGAAGTATAAAAGAAAATAGTAAAGTTAGATAAGTTATTGATTAATATAAAATTATAAAATATAAGTTTAAATTAAATAAACAATTGAAAAATAGTAAATATTTACTATTTTTCTTTTTCATTTTATGGTAAAATTAAAATATAATAGGTAATAATGGTTAGAGGTGATAATTTTGAAAATTTTATGTATTGGGCATGCTGCGTATGACATTACGTTACCCGTTACTAATTATCCTATTGAAAATACCAAAAATAGAGTTTCTTCAAGATTAGAAAATGGTGGAGGACCAGCAAATAATGCTGCATATCTTTTAGGTATGTGGGGTATGGATACTTATATGTGTTGTTTAGTAGGTAATGATAGTTACGGAAAACATATTAAAGATGAATTAGATAAAGTAGGAGTTAATACTAAATATGTAGAATTTAGTAAAGATATTCCAACAACATCAAGTTTTATTATGTCAAACACTTCTAATGGAAGTAGAACGATTTTAACTTATCGACCTAATGATATGAAATTAAATAAGATAGAATTTGATGAATTGTTTGATTTTATATTGATTGATGGCCAAGAAGTAGAAGTAAGTAAGCATGCTATTAAAAAATATAGTAATGCTACTACAATAATTGATGCTGGTAGGGATACTAAAGAAATTAGAGAACTTTGTAGTATGGTAGATTATGTAGCTTGTAGTAAGGACTTTTTAGAAAGTGTTAGTAATATTAAAATTGATTATAATAACGATCAAACTTTAATTGATGCTTATAATATTTTGGAAAAAGAGTTTAATACTAATATTATAGTTACATTAGAAGCTAGTGGTTGTATGTATAAAAAAGATGGAAATATTAAAATAATGCCTTCTATAAGTGTCAACGCAGTAGATACTACAGGAGCAGGAGATATTTTTCATGGAGCATTAACATATGCATTAGCAAACAAATATAGTTATGAAGATTCACTTAGAATTGCTAATATAACTGGAGCATTGTCTGTTACTAAGTTGGGAAGTAAAAATTCAATGCCGAGTAAAGAAATTATAAAGGAGTATATTAGTGAGTTTAAGTAGTGTAATCTTTATAGATAGATATCCTTCTTTAGATATTCATGGTTATGACAGAGAAACAGCAAGAGTAGCTATAAATGATTTTATTAGGGATAATATGACAATGAAAAATAAAATAATAGTAATAATACATGGGGTTGGAAGTGGAGTGCTTATAGAAACAACAAAAAAAGTACTAGCACATAATAGAAATGTTATAGATTTCAAAAGATATTATAATAATACAGGTTGTACAATTGTAGAGTTAAACGTTTAAAAAGCGAACATAAATTCATTTGCAGTTGACAAATATAAAAACTTGTGTTAATATAGCGAACATAATTAATTAAGGGGGAAGTTTTATGTATAATGAACGTAAAGATAATTTTTCAATTAGGGATATAGTATTACAAATTTTATTTGTAATTATATTCATTTTTGCTTTGATGTGGTTATTCCCATCAAAAGATTTTGTAACAGATTCACTAGCTCCACTATATGACAGAATATTTGCTGATAATATAGTAACTATGAAAGATGCTGCTAAAGCATATTATACTGATCCAAGATTACCACAAGAGGTAGGGGATAAAGTAAAAATGACTTTAGGAGAAATGGAAGATAAAAAATTAATTATTCCATTTGTTGATAGTAGTGGAAACTCTTGTGATAAAACAGCTAGTTATGTAGAAATAACTAAAATGGAAGACGAATATATAATGAAAGTTAATCTTAAGTGTGGAGACCAAGAAAACTACATATTAGTTTACATGGGATGTTATACTTACTGTAATACTTACATTTGTGAAAAAGATGAAGAGGATGTAACAAATCCAGAGATTTTACCAACTAATCCTACAGTTACACCTAGTCCAACAATAAAACCAGGTATACCGACTTGTCCGGCATGTCCTGATCCAACACCAGAAAATCCAAATCCAGAACAACCAGAACCTGAAAATCCAGATCCGGAAACACCGGATCCAGAAACACCAAAACCAGAATATATTTGTAAATATGAAAAAGTAGTAGATGCAAAATATACTGAATGGAGTTCATGGTCAGATTGGACAACAACACCTAAATATGAAGATAGTTTAACTGATGTTGAAACTAAACAAGAAGTTACTTACGTTGAAGAAAATGTTCATATTGGGGATAAGGTAACAACTAAAACTATTACATATGAAGATAAAAACAAACCTATATATGAAAATAAACAAGTAATTGTTGGTTATGAAAATAAAGAAGTATGTACTAAAACAGAAACACAAACAGTAAATACAGGTAATTATATTTATGGTGAATGGGTAGAAACTTCAGAATTTAAAGATTTTGGAGAAACACCGACTAATACAAATACTGTAGCTTGGGTATGGGTAGGTGATACTTATGAAAGTTGTGGAAATTGTTCATTCGGAATGTACAAAACATATCAAAAATTAACTAGAAGCCAAGTTGCTGAAACTACTACTAAAGAAGTATGTGTAGCAACAGAAATACAAAAAACACCAATATATGGTACAAGCAAAGTTATAGTAGGGTATGGTACTTCAACAAGAGTAGAAACTACTACAACACCAATATATTACAAGGTTGAAAAACCAGTATATACAACTAACTACCGTTTCCGTACTCGTACATTAACTGAAGGTTGGCGTGATGAAGTATGGAGTGAATGTAATGATGAATCATTATTAGATGATGGTTATGAATTCACTGGTGAGAAAAAAGAAAAATAATAGAAAGGTAGAACTTTATGAATATAGAAAAAATATTAAATAGTGGCAATTCACAAATTATGAAAGAATACTATGAAAAATTTGTTGATAGTCTTACTAAAATAGAAACTTTATTAGAAAATCCTAACCTTAGTAGTAAAGAAGCAGTTTACTATAATGAGAAAAAACAAATGTTAAAGGATGCTGCTTTAAAACTAGATACTAAAATAGATGTTTTAGAAAAACAAGTGGCAGAACCAGTATTAACAGGTGTTGCTATGAGTGATTCTATTGGTAATGAATCAGTTGTTGAAAAAACAACAGATGAGCCAATTAAAAATAAATCATTCTTTGCAAAAGGTAGAGAGTTATTTAAAAACAAAAAGAAAATGGTTATTGGAACTGTAGCGACAGTATTAGCAATTACTGGTATTGGAGCATTAGGGAATGGTAATAATAACGGTAGTGTAAGTACACCTGGAATTACTACAGTTGAAGCAAGCACTACAAGTAATCTAGATACATTTGATCACAGTAAATATATAGCTAATCCAAATGATGAAAATGTTCAAATGGATTTGGCTAGTGGTTATAAAGAATACCAAGCATCTATGGATGGATTAGAACCAGGTAAATATTCGGATACTATGTACATCGATTTAATGGTTGCTGGTAATATGGATGGTATAACTACTGAGAGATTTGCGGCTATGGATATGCCAGAAGAATTTGCGGTACAAGAAGAATCACTTACTTCATATTTACAATTCTTTAAGACAGATTTGTTATCAGGTCAACATAAAGCAGTTGACTATGATACAATGTTGAATAATGAATATGAAATTGGTTATTTAGAAAAACTTGATGCATTATATATTAATGCTGTTAATGAAGGACAAGATATTACAGAAGACTTGAATGTATTACAAAGAGAATTTATTAATAGTCATGAGTCAGTAAGTGCTATGTCAGGATTACATGCAATAACTTATTTTAATGCTTTAAACGAACTACAAATAATAGACAATGAAACTATGAAAGTTTATGTTGAAGATATTAATAATGTATGTGTTGAAGATCAAAATACAGTAGGTAGTACAGGAGATTCTAACAGTAAATATTCAGACATTATGACTGAATATAAACAAGAGTATGAAGAAAAAGTAGCTGCTGCAGAAAGTTTAGATGCCAATGAATATATAAACCTTGGTGAAAATTTTGATGCAACAAGATTAGAAATGGCTAATATGATTTATGCAAAAGATATTAAAAATAGTGGTCATATTGGAGATTTAAATGAAGTTTCATTTGAGTTTATGAAGCAACGTACACTAGCTGCATTAGATGCACCAGGTGGAAGTTATACTTCAACTAGTGCAAGTACTGGTATTGGTTCAGGTGGAACTAGTACTGGTTCAGTATCAGTAGGTCAACAAGTTGGTCCTACTACACAAACGGCAGTAGATGGTTCTCCATTAACTGAAGATAAAAAAGTAGAAATTTTGGAAAGTATTACAGATGCACTTCAAGAAGAAGCTAACGATAATATGTTAGACTTAAATGATACTGCAGAAGAAAAAGAAGATAAATTGGATAATATTGAAGATGAAGCAGTTAGAGAAGAAGTTAAAACAGAACATGAAAAATTAGAACAAGCTAAGGAAGATGCACTTGAAGCAGAAAAAGAATCTGACAAAAATCAAGCAGAAGAACAGGCTAAAGATGAAGCAGAATTAGCTGATAAAGAAGCTGCAGTTGAAAATGCGACTACAGAAGAAGAAAAAGAAGCAGCAGAAAAAGAACTTAGTGATAAGCAAAATGATGAAGCTTTTGAAAATGCTAATGGGCAAGAGACAGAAGTGCCAAAAGTCGAAACAGAAGTAACTGATAAAGAAGTTATTACAGAAGAAACAGTAACTAATACTAATGATAACTATGAAGATTTAAAAGATATGGATGGTTTCGTTTTTGATGAAGATAAACTTTTTTATGGAGATTCACAAACTAGTGTTGATTTAGGTGAAGTTCAAACTAAAACTAGATAATTTTACTAATTTAAAAAGATGAATTTAATCATCTTTTTTTTGTTATATATTTATGATATTAATTGACTTGTTAAACTCTGTTATGTTATTATTGTTATAGGATAAAGTACTGTGTACTAAAGTTAGTAGGGGGTAAATATGATTAATTATATTTTTGAATATGTTAATGAGAATGAATTCAAAAAATTAGAACGTTCGCTTAAGAAATATAATATGTTAGCATATAAAAAATTATATTTTGAGTATTATGCTTCTTTAAGAAAAGGTGAATTTTTAGGTAAAATATTAAGTGATGAAATGGGTGTTAAGTTATACGAATTAAAACTTCCAACAGATTCATTATTTTCTAAAGTTCACGGTGATTTAGTACTTCATTATCAAGTATTTGATAATAATAGAAATGTTTTATTAGTAACAATCAAACCTGAAGAAATATTATCTGAAGGACATAAGTCTGAGCTTGTTACTTATAAGGGAGTTATGATATCTAGTCAAAATTCTGAGAAGGATATATTTAAGATTAATTTATTAAATATGTTAAATAAAGATTAAAATATAAGTTTGCTTATATTTTTTTTATATTAATATATAGAAAAAAACAATCTTTAGATTGTTTTAAATTCATTTATTGGTGCAGGTGAAGGGACTTGAACCCCCATGCCGTAAGGCGCTAGATCCTAAGTCTAGTGCGTCTGCCAATTTCGCCACACCTGCAGATGGTGGACCTTGATGGACTCGAACCATCGACCGTCCGGTTATGAGCCGGATGCTCTAACCAACTGAGCTAAAGGTCCATGTTTTTTTGCTCTGTTGCTCTTATATAATATCATAAAAATACATATAATTGCAATATAATTATAAAAAAAATATAAAAAATTCTATTTTTAATATATTTATAATTATTAATATATATTATTTATTATACATGCTTATTCCAAATATGATATAATAAATTAGAAATGAGAGTGATATTATGAAATTATATAATACATTGACTAAAAGTATTGAAGAGTTTATTCCTAAGGACGAAAAAGAAGTTACAATGTACACTTGTGGTCCGACTGTATATAATTATGCACATATAGGTAATTTACGTACATATATATTTGAAGATGTTTTAGAAAAAACTTTAAGTATACTTGGATATGATGTCAAACGTTGTATGAATATAACTGATGTAGGACATATGACTAATGATAGTGATGATGGTGAAGATAAAATGAGTAAATCAGCAACTGAACAAAATATGTCAGTTTACGATATTGCGAATTTTTATACTGAAGCATTTTTAAAAGATTGTGAAGAATTAAATATTAAAATACCTTCTATTTTAGAAAAAGCTAGTGATTATGTTCCTGAATATATAAAAATGATAGTAAAATTAATTGAATTGGATTTTGCTTATTTAGCTGGTGGAAATGTTTATTTTGATGTTAGTAAAGCAAATAAATATTATGAATTATCTGGTAAAAAAGAAGAAGATTTATTAATTGCAGTTAGAGAAGATGTTTCGGTTGATAGTAATAAGCGTAATGCTGGAGATTTTGGATTATGGTTTACTAATTCTAAATTTGCAAACCAATTAATGGTTTGGGATTCACCATGGGGATTAGGATATCCAGGTTGGCATATAGAATGTTCAATGATTGCAGTAAACCATTTAGGGGAATATTTGGATATTCACTGTGGAGGAGTAGATAATATTTTTCCTCACCATACTAATGAAATTGCTCAAAGTGAAGCATACTTAGGTCATAAATGGTGTAACTATTGGGTTCATGGAGAATATTTGTTAGATAAAACAGGTAAGATGAGTAAGTCAAAAGGCGAATTTTTGACTGTTGAACTTTTAAAAGAAAAAGGTTATGAACCGATAGTTTATCGTATGTTTTGTTTAAATTCACATTATAGAAAACAATTAGTATTTTCTTATGAGTCTTTAGACATGACTGTTAGTGCATATAAAAAATTGAAAAATAAAGTTTTGGATATTAAAAATAATGTTGTTGGAGAAGTAGACAACAATATTGTTGATGATTATATGAATAAATTTAAATTACATTTAGAAGATGATTTAAATACAGCGAATGCTTTAACACTTTTATATAATGTAGTTAAAAGTGATATAAATAATGCGACTAAGTTATATATAATTGATAAATTTGATATGGTATTATCACTTGATTTAATAAATGAAAAAGAAATCGATGATGAATTAATTAATTATATTAATGAAAAAATTGAAGAGCGAAATATTGCAAAGGCTGAAAAAAATTATATAAAAGCAGATGAAATTAGAACTGAATTAGAACAAAATGGAATTATTATTAAAGATACTAGAGAAGGGACTTCTTTTGAAGTTATAAGATAGTGGATATTATTGTTTTGTTAATTTTAACTTTGATTATATCAAAAATCATTCTATTTTATTATAGAATAAATAAGTATTCTAATATTGAATCAAGTTTACAACAAAGTGGTAATTTAATTGCTGATGATATTTTAGATAGTAATAATTTAGAGGATATGTTCATAATTAGTAAAGATATATTTTTATGTAAATTAGATATTGAGAAGAATGCACTTTATTTAAATAAAAGAATATTTGAAGATTGTTCTATAACTGGAATAGTGTCAGCAACTGTTTATGCATATCTTGCAGTAATTTTAAATAAGGAAGAAGATAAAATGATTAAAAATATATATAAATATTTACCATATATATTATTGATATTTTTAGTGTCGATTATATTTTTGATGTATTCTTTATTGATTTTTAATATTTCATATTTTTTAATTAGTATTTCATTATTAGTAATGATAGGGTATACAATTTCAATTGTATATAATATTTATAAAGAAGCATGTCTAAAAAGTTTAGAATATTTAAAAAAAATAGTATCTAAAGAAGAATTTTTATTGGTTAGTGAATTTATAAAAAATATACGTGTTTCATTTATATTAAATATATTTGATATGATTAAATAGAATGGGTGATATTATGGATGGAATTATAGTTGTTGATAAACCGAAAGATTATACAAGTCGTGATGTAGTAAATGTTATAAGTAAATCTTTAAATATAAAAAAAGTAGGACACACAGGTACACTTGATCCTTTAGCTACTGGAGTATTAGTTATTGTAGTTGGTAAGGCTACTAA
The DNA here is from genome assembly GCA_964370575.1 of uncultured Muribaculaceae bacterium. Classification (GTDB taxonomy): domain Bacteria; phylum Bacillota_I; class Bacilli_A; order RF39; family UBA660; genus MGBC107952. The sequence continues at coordinate 21,826 of CAYJJT010000010.1, forward strand.
ATTAGTAGATTACTTAACAAGTACTGAAAAAGAGTATATAGCTAGAATGGTATTTGGAATTGACACTGATACACTTGATATTACTGGTAATATTTTATCGAGTAATGATGTTAAAATTGAAGAATCAAATATAGATGTAGTACTTGATAAATATCGCGGTAAATATATGCAGAAAGTTCCTAAATATTCAGCAGTTAAAGTTAAAGGAAAGAAATTATACGAATATGCTAGAAACAACATGGAAGTTGAATTGCCTAGTAGAGAAGTAAATATTGTTACTCTAGATAAGTTGAATTTCTTTGAAAGTGATGGAAAAGATTATTTAGATTTTAAAACATTAGTTAGTAAAGGAACATATATTAGAAGTTTAATTAGAGATATTGCAAGTAGTTTGAATACTTGTGGTGTAATGACTGATTTAAAACGTACTAAACAAGGTGATTTTACAATTGATATGGCTTATACTTTAGATGAAGTTAAAAACAATAATTATAAATTGATAAGTATAGCAAATGTTTTTAAAGATGATATTAAATGTGAAATACCAAAAAAGTATGAACATAGAATAAATAATGGTAATAAGATACCTAATGATGATAGTGTTGATGAAGTTTTGTTTTTAAGAGCAGGAGAAGCAGTAGCATTATATGTCAAAGATGGTGAACTTTTAAAACCTAAATTAATGTTTTAAAAAAAATACATTCTAATTGAATGTATTTTTTTAGTATACTGAAGACTGATTTTTAATTTCATCAATAACACTTTGATAGCTATCACCTAATCCAGTATCTTCAAATTTAATATTATATTTTTCTTTTCTAATTGTATCCCAAGTAGTTTCTCCGATTGTAGCATCTTCATTTAATTTATTTGTAACTAAATTTAACTTGATAGTATCTAATGCTTCGTCATAACTAGGTTTTTCATCTTGTGAAACTCTTAAAATAACATGGTAACCATAGTCACTTTTAACAGGTTCTTTAGAATATTCGCCATCTTTAAGTTCAAAAGTACCATCCCAAAATTCAGTTACAACTTGATCTTTTGTGAAATCACTAAATAAACCACCATCTACTGCAGTACCTGTATCATCACTATGTTCTTTTGCTAATTCACTAAAACTAGCACCATCATCTAATTGTTTAATTAGAGCTTCAGCTTCTTCTTTAGCTTTTTGTTCAGCATCAGCAATTTCTTCATCACTAGCATCATCACTTACATCTGGTGTAATTAAAATATGTCTAGCAGTTAAAGCTCCGTAAATTTCATCATTATAATAAGCTTTTAATTCATCTTCAGATAAATTTTCGGCTAGGTATTCTTCAATAATTAATTGTTTTTTATAATCTAATATAATAACATCTCTATATGCATCTTCATTTTCAAAACCATTCGCAATTAATACTGAATTAAAGTCTTGTCCAGATGATGTATATTGTTCTTTTGTTTGGGCTATAACTGAGTCTGCATAATCAATAATATATTGCTCTGTTTCTATTTCATTATTTGCAATATATTCATCTACCATATTAACTAAAACACTAATTCCATTAGCAGATTTTAATTCTTTATATAATTCCTCAGCAGTAATATCATACCCATCAATGCTTACAACAATGTCTTGTCCGTTTTCTAGTTCTGCAGTTTTTGTACACCCTGTTAGTAGAAGTGCAAAAACAGCAATACTTATAATAATTTTTTTATTCATATATATGAATTCTCCTTTCAATCATCTTCTACATCGTATCAAATATTTTTAAAATTTTCAATAATTTACCTAGAAGTAATCACATTTTCACTAAAAGTCCATAAAATACTCTTGAAAAGATAAAAAAAGGAGGAATGATTTTATGAGTAACCATGGAGTAAGTGGAGCAGCTATCGTATTAGTATTATTTATTCTTTTAATAATTATACTTGGAGCATTCATTTAGTCAGGGGGTGATTAATATGGCATGTGACAACAGTTGTAATACACCAAAAGAATCAAAGAATGGATACGTAATATTAATTATACTTTACATTTTATTAGCAATAATTTTAGGTTCTTGTTTCTGTTAATGTAAAAAAAGAGGAAAATACCTCTTTTTTTGTAGATTTTATTTACAAAATAATATAAAAAGAGTAAAATGATGGTATAAAGTGGTTAAAAATGGTTTAAAGTGGGTGATTATATGTTGATGGGAGAATATCATCATACAATTGATGATAAAGGTAGAATAACTATTCCTTCTAAAGTACGTAACGATTTGGGAGATAGTTTTGTAGTTACTAGAGGTCTAGATAACTGCCTATTTATTTATCCAATAGTTGAATGGAACTCTATTATAAACAAGTATAAGGAGTTACCTAATACTAAAGACGCTAGAAACTTTATGAGATTCTTTTTATCAGGAGCGATTAATACTGAATTTGATAAACAAGGGCGTGTAAAAATACCCCAACC
>CAYJJT010000011.1:0-3820 GCA_964370575.1 uncultured Muribaculaceae bacterium
ATAAAGTTATTTGTTTCAATATTAAATATTTTAAATAATATAAATTCTATTAAACTAGCTGTTAATATTCCATAAAAAAATAATTTCATATGCTCAAATATACTCTCATTTACTGGAAAGATACTATTAAATATTTCTATATCAAATATATCATTCATAAAGTGAAATAACACAGTTAAAGTAAAAGTTAAAAAGATTGTAAAAATTTTTATTTTATTTATCATGATATTTTTTTCCTTTCTAAACATAATATTGATAGGTGATGATATGAAAGTAAGACTAGGATATGCTTGTTTACCAATTTCATTAGATAAGGTAACAGCAAGTAGTACAATGACATATAGTTATTATCAAAAATTAGAAACTACAGGTCTAGCAATATCTAGATTAAATGAAATAATACTATCTAATTTTAATGATCTTAAAAAAATTATGTATTATAATTATAAAAATGATATCGATTTTTTTAGATTAACTTCATCTTTAATACCTTTAGATACTCATCCATTAGTCAATTATGAAATATATAATCGATATAGTAAGGAATTTATTGAAATTGGTAAGTTAATAAAAGAATACAAAGTTAGAATGGATGTTCATCCAGATATATTTTGTGTTATTAATAGTGTTAATCCAGAAGTTGTAGCTTCTAGTATTAATATACTTAAAAATGCTTATAATATGTTTAAAGCTATGAAAATTGATGGAAAAGTAGTATTACATGTTGGTGGAGCAAGTTATGGTAAGAAAGCAGGTATGAATAGATTTATAAAAACTTTTAAAACGCTGCCTCAAGAATATCAGAAAATGATTATTCTTGAAAATGATGATAAAACATATAATGCAGATGATGTATTAATGATATGTAAAACATTAAATATACCAATGGTATTAGATTATCATCATCATATATGTAATAAATGTGATAAAGATGAAGAAGAACTTATTAAAGAAGTAATTGAAACATGGAATGAAGATAAATTAATATGTAAAATGCATTATTCATCTCCTAAAAATAGTCGTGAAAAAAGAACACATCATGACTATATAAATTTAGACGAGTTTATACATTTTTTAAGATTATTAAAAAAAGTAAATTGTGATGTAGATGTTATGTTGGAAGCTAAGCGTAAGGATGAAGCGTTATTTAGATTAGTACGCGGTTTGAAATATAAGAATATAAATGTAGTAGGAACTAAAATAATTATGTAAAAACATTGATATTTCAATGTTTTTTTGCTAAAATACAAAGAAATTGCAAAAAAAAGTTAAATAAAAAAGGATATGTGTAAAATATGTCGTATATAACTATTAGGGGGTGTGTGCGTGATTAGTACTGAAGAAATCAATGAGATAAGAAGTAGTGTTGATATAGTAGATGTTATTTCAAGTTACATACCACTTACCCCAAAGGGTAAAAACTATTTTGGAGTTTGTCCGTTTCACGACGACCATGCGCCTAGTATGAGTGCTAGTTCTGATAAACAAATATATACTTGTTTTTCATGTGGAGCAACAGGAAATGTTTTTAAATTTATAATGGATTATGAACATGTTTCTTTTACAGAAGCTGTTAATATAGTTTCTAAAAAAGCGGGTCTTAATTATGAGTTTAAAACTAATAGTAGACCTAAAACTAATAAAGAATTATATGAAATATATGATATAGCAACTAAGTTATATCAAAACAATATAAATACTAAAAATGGAGCTGTTGCACTTAATTATTTACGTGAACGCGGAATAAGTAATGAGGCAATTAAAGAGTTTAAAATTGGACTAGCTACTAAACAAAATAATTTAGTACTAAATATTTTGAAAAGCAAAGAATTTAGTGATACAAATATTTTAAAAAGCGCAATAGTAACTAATGGAGAAAAAGGAATACATGATATATTTTATAATCGTATTATGTTTCCAATTGCTGATGCAAGTGGTTCAGTAGTAGGATTTTCTGGACGTGTATATAATGGTGAGGATAATTTCAAATATATAAATACTCGTGAAACTGAAATATTTAAAAAAGGAGAAATTTTATATAACTATCATTTAGCGAAGGACTATGCACGTAAGTTGGATCAAATAATAATTATGGAAGGGCAACTCGATGTAATTAGATCATATTCCGAAGGTGTTAAAAATGTAGTTGCTACTATGGGAACTGCTGTTACAAAACAACATGCATTATTAATTAAAAAGTTAGCAAGTAATGTTGTATTAGTATTTGATGGAGATAAAGCTGGATTAAAAGCTACAATGTCATGTATAAAAGAATTAGAAAGTGTTAATATAAATCCTAAAGTTGTTACATTAGAAAATAATTTAGATCCAGATTTATATATTAAAGAATTTGGAGTAGATTCATTTAAAAGGGTTATAGAAAATGCAATTACAAGTATTGATTTTAAATTAAAATATTTAAAACAAGGTAAAAATTTTGATTCTGCAAATGAATTAGGGAGTTATGTAAATGCTGTTATTAATGAACTTAAAGATATTAGTGATGATGTTGTAAGAGAGTTAACTTTGAAAAAAATAAGTAATGACTCAGGCTTAGAAATTGATTTTTTAAGAAAACAATTACAAGCTCAGACAGTTGTCAAAGAAAAACCAATTATAATAAAAAAAGAAATAAAAACAAATGGTCGTGAAACTAAATATGAAAAAGCACAAAAATATTTATTGTATTATATGTTAAAAGGAATTGATGTGATTAAAATGTATGATCGCAAAGTTAATTATATTCCTATTGAGAAATATCGTTTTCTAGCAAGAGAAATTAGTTATTTTCATAAAGAATATAACACAATTAATATTGCTGATTTTCTATCTTTTATAAATGAAAATGAAACTAGTACACAAACAGTTAGTGATTTAATTAATAGTAATATTAAAGAAACGTATACAGAAGAAGAAATTGAAGATTATATTAAAATGATTAATGATTATAATATAAATATGGAAATAGATAGATTAATGAGTTTAATGCGTGCAGAAAAAGACCCGTTAAAAAAAGCAGAAATATCAAGTAAAATATTAGAATTAAGAGTAAGGAGAAATAATAATGATTAATGAAATAAAAACATTTGAAGAAAGAAAAAATGACTTAATACTAGTTGGTAAAGAAAAAGGAATAATTACTTATGAACAACTAGCTAAAGGATTAAAAGGACTAGAAGTAGATGCTGATTTATTAGATGAACTTTACTCAGCTTTTAATGAGAATAATATTACAATTGTAAGTGAAGATGAAAAAGATACAGAAGTTGTTGAAGAAAAAGTTTTATTGGATGATGAAACTTTAACTAAAGATTTAACAATTAATGATCCAGTACGTATGTATTTGAAAGAAATAGGACAAATTAAACTTTTATCAATGGATGAAGAATTAAGTTTAGCAGATAAAATTATAGCTGGAGATGAAATGGCTAAATCTCGATTAGCAGAAGCTAATTTACGTTTAGTAGTAAGTATTGCTAAAAGATATGTTGGTAGAGGAATGCTATTCTTAGATTTAATTCAAGAAGGTAATATTGGACTGATGAAAGCAGTTGATAAATTTGATGTTGGAAAAGGTTTTAAATTTTCAACATATGCTACTTGGTGGATTAGACAAGCTATTACTAGAGCTATAGCAGATCAAGCACGTACTATTCGTGTACCAGTTCATATGGTAGAAACTATTAATAAGTTAGCACGTATTCAAAGACAATTAACACTAGAATTAAATCGTGAACCGAGTGAAGATGAATTAGCTGAAAAAATGGGTATTACTGTAGAAAAAATTCGTGATATATACAAAATTAGTCAAGAACCAGTT
>CAYJJT010000011.1:3830-22441 GCA_964370575.1 uncultured Muribaculaceae bacterium
AAACTCCAATTGGAGAAGAAGATGACTCTCATTTAGTAGATTTTGTTCCTGATGAAAGAAATATGTCTCCTGAAGATTATGCTACAAATGAATTGTTAAAAGATGAAATAAGTGATGTTTTATTAACGTTAACTGAAAGAGAAGAGAAAGTAATTAGATTACGTTTTGGGCTTGAAGATGGTAAAAGCAGAACTTTAGAAGAAGTAGGGCAAATGTTTGGTGTAACACGTGAGCGTATTCGTCAAATTGAAGCTAAAGCTTTGAGAAAATTACGTCACCCATCTAGAAGTAGAAAATTAAAAGATTATATGGGTGACTAATGAAAATAAGTAACAGATTAAAGACAGTTTGTGAAATGGTTAAAAATAACAGTGATGTTATTGATGTAGCATGTGATCATGGTTATGCAGGTATATATTTAACTAAATATAAAAATTGTAATGTTATATGTAGTGATATTAATGAAAATGCTTTAAGTAGTGCAATTAAAAATATAAATGAATATAATTTAAATGATGCTATAACAACTATTGTAACAGATGGGGTAGAAGGAATAGATATTCAAGATAAAACTATTTTATTGTGTGGTATTGGTTTAAATACAACAATTGATATTATTAATAATATTGATAAATTAAATATGAAAGAAATAATTGTTGGTTTAAATAGTGATTATGACAAATTAAGAATATTTATGATTAAACATGGATTTTATATTGAAGATGAAAAATATGTTTCAGAAAATAATAAACATTATGTAATTATAAAGTTTAAACTTGGAAAAAAAGATTACGATGAATCAGATATTATCATAGGTCCTATTTTAAAAGAAACTGATAAAAAATATTTAGAATATCTTGTTAGTGTTTATGAGAAAAGAAATAGTCTTATTCCTAACTCATACTTAGAATTAAAAAAAGAATTAAAAAATAAAATTAATATTATTAATTCTTATAGATAATAAAATAAAGCTCCTTAAATGGAGCTTTTTATATAAAGAATGTTGGTAAATTTATAGTTTCTATACTAGTATTCATTTCTTTATTATTATTTTGATTATTAACAGAGTTATTACTTTTGAAATTATTATTAGTTGTAGAAGTAGTATTATTAGTTGGAGTATCAACTTTTTTAAACTCATTCATTACTTTAAACATAGTTTTAGCATTATTTATAATAGGAGCTGCCTGTTTGACCATAGGAATAGTTTGATTAATAATTCCAAGAGTCTTTTGAGTGTTTGATAAAATATTAGCTAGTCCGATATTTTTAAAACTACTAAATAAAGAAGAAAATAAACCTGTTTTTGTAGATGCACTTCCTAGTGCTGAATAATATGGATAATAATTCATTACGTACTCCCTTCTTAATATTATATGATAATATTATAAAAATGTTTTACAAATAATCATATTATGATATAATTATAGAAGAATAAAGAATAGGCGGTGTGACAGTGAAGATACTAGATTTTTTTATGTTACCATTTAAAACTATTTTAAAAGCTTTCATAATGCTGTCGCATATGGTTTATATTGTAACAGATATTATCTTTGTAAGAATACCAATATATATATTAATTGGATTTAGAGTATTAATATTTATTATAGCTAGAACTATTCATGGTATTGGAGATATATTTTATAATGGTCTAGTTAAGATGGCTGATAGAACTTATAAAACTCGTGAAGCTAAAAGATTAAAACATGAAAAACATATTGCTAAAAACAAAGAAAAAGCTTTAATAAAGAAAGAAAAACAAGAAGCTAAAAAAGCTAAATTGGAAGCTAAGCATCAATTACAAAACGAAAAAAAAGCAAAAAGAAAAAAAGATGCTAGTGAAGTTTATGTTAATGATAAAGTTAAGTTAGAAAGAAAATCTTTTGGTGAAAAAATAAGTTCATTTTTTAAAACTATATCACCAAATAATTTATTTAAGCATTTAAAAGAAGTATATAAGAATTCATCAGTAATTAATTATATTAATAATAAAAAAGCTATTGATAGTGAAGCACTATTAATTAACTTTGATAGTAGTGATGCTGAGAAGAGTGAAGCTAAAGTTTTATATGAGTATATTGCTAAGGATGCTGATGGAAAAGTAGTAAAAGGATATTTTGAAGCATTTTCTAAAGTAGAAGTTCATTCATTTTTATTAAGTGAAGGAATGACGGTATATCAAATTAGAACTAACCAATGGATTACATTGTTTAAAAAAGGGGAAACAGCAACTAAGAAAAAAATTAAAAATAAAGATTTAATCTTTTTCCTAGATCAATTATCTACTTATTTAAAAGCAGGTATTCCTTTAGTTGAAGCACTTAAAATTTTATCAAGACAATATAAAGATAAAAATTATAAAAAAATATTTAGAACAATAGTTTATGATTTAACAATGGGGGATAACTTTTCTGAAGCATTAGAAAAACAAGGACAAGCTTTCCCTCGATTATTTATAAACATGGTTAAAACAAGTGAAATGACAGGAGAATTACCTGAAGTATTAGATGATATGAGTGAACATTACTCTAAGATAGATAAAACTAGAAAAGAAATGGTTAATGCTCTTATGTATCCAGCTCTAGTATTTGTTGTAGCAATCGGTGTAGTAATATTTATTATGTTATTTGTAATTCCTAACTTCGTAGATATTTATGAAAGTATGGATTCATCAGCCATTCCAGCATTTACATTATTTATAATGGACTTATCAGAGTTTTTACAAAAATATATTATTATTCTATTGATTGGAGTAGTAGTATTAATATTTATTTTAATTCAATTGTATAGAAAAATAAAACCATTTAGAACAGGTACGCAATGGTTAGCTATGCATTTACCAGCTTTTGGTAATGTAATTATATATAATGAAGTAACTATGTTTACTAAAACTTTGTCATCATTATTAAAACATAATGTACCAATAACTCAAAGTATGGAAATTTTGAATAAAATGACAAATAATGAAATATATAAGATGCTAATATTAAATACTATTTCTAATATTTTAAAAGGTGATAAAATTTCTGATGCCTTTAGAAATCAATGGGCGTTTCCAGTATCTGCTTATGAGATGATTCTTACTGGAGAGAGAACTGGTGAATTACCTGAAATGATGGAAAAAGTAGCTGTTTACTATGGTACGCTGCAGGAAACTTCAGTAGCAAGAATTAAGACGTTTATAGAACCAATATTAATTGTATTCTTAACCGCAACTGTTGGAGCAATTGTACTAGCAATTATAATCCCGATGTTTAATTTATATTCATCATTACAATAAAAGGAGTCAATATGGAAGTATATTATAGTGTAGTATTATTTATTTTTGGTACCATATTTGGTTCCTTTTTCAATGTTGTAGCATCGAGATTACCTGAAGGAAAATCTATTGTTAATCCACCATCGCATTGTACTAATTGTAAAAAACAATTAACACCGATTGAATTAATACCTATTATCTCATATGTGATTCAAGGTGGTAAATGTAAAGGGTGTAAAACTAAATTTTCAATTGTTCATCCGTTATATGAATTAGTATGTGGGTTAATGTTTATGGGAGCATATCTAGTTTTTGGATTTAATTTAGAATTGTTAATAGCTTTAACATTTATTTCAATATTATTAATATCGGTTGCAAGTGATTTTTATTATATGATAATCATTGATGAAGTACTAATAGTAGGTGTAATATTACTATTGATAGAAATATTAATAATTAAAGGATTAGATAGTTTAATTAATTCTTTAATAGGTGGAATAATTGCATTTATAGTAATGTTTAGTATTAAATTACTAGGAGACTTTTTGTTTAAAAAAGAAAGTATGGGTGGAGGAGATATTAAACTACTATTTGTTTTTGGTTTAATACTAGGTGCTCCATTAGCTTTAATTTCTATATTCTTAGGTAGTATTATTGCACTTCCTGTATCTTTAATAATTTTGATTAAAAATAAGGAACATATTATTCCTTTCGGTCCTTTTTTAAGTATAGGTGCCATAATATTATATTTTTCTAAAATAGATTTTGATTTGATTTTAGATATTCTAACAACTAATTAATAGTTGTTTTTTTATACAAAAAAAGAAGTAATTTTTTACTTCTTAAAATAATAACTCATCAACTTCATTGTTACTATCCATAAAACTATTTAAATTAATACTATGAATATTATTATTAGTATCTAAATTATTAGTTGTTGTAGGAGTTACAAATGAATTAATACCAACTTCATTATTGATAATTGGTTGAGAAGCAGTATTTAAATTAGGTTGTTCAAATACAGGTTCAACTGCAATATTGTTTGCTTGTACTGTATTGATAGCCTCTTGAATATTATTTACAACAGGAGCAACAGTTTGTATTTCACTATCGCTTATATTACTTGTTTGATTTGTTATATCACCTTCAGAATTAGTTTCTACAGATACATTATTAACATCATCATTATTTTCATTTATATGATTATTAGTTTCAAGAGCTTCTTGAGTAAATTCAATAGCATGTTTTAAATCATAAGTTGAAGAACTATTATCTTTTAAATCATCACTATCTAGTTCAATTAATCTTAATAATTCTTCAAAAGTAGTCATTCCCCCAGCAACTTTTTCAAGACCATCTTGAAGTAGAGTAGTAACACCAGATTGATATACTAAATGTCTTAGTTGATCTTTTCTAATATTATTACTAATTGCATCTCTTATATCTTGATTTATAACAAGTACTTCATGAATAGCAATTCTTCCTCTAAATCCATTAGAACAATGTTCACAACCATTAGATTCAAATACACTTTCAATATCCATATTTAACACTTTTTTATATAATTTTTTTTCATAATCATTTGATGGTCTTTCTGTCTTACAATGATCACATAACTTACGAGCTAATTTTTGAGATATAATTCCTTCTAAAGCAGAACCTAGTAAATATCTTTCAACGTCCATATCAAGTAAACGCTCTATTGTATTAAGAGAGTTGTTTGTATGTAGAGTAGATAATACTAAGTGACCAGTAATAGATGCTCTTACAGCAATTTTAGCAGTTTCAGTATCACGTATCTCCCCAATCATTATTATATTCGGGTCTTGACGTAATATTGAACGTAGAGCACTCGCAAATGTAAGTCCTATTTCACTATTAGTTTGAACTTGGTTAACCCCTTTAACATCCATTTCTATTGGATCCTCTACTGTGATTATATTAGTATCTTCACGATTTAATCTTTGAAGAACACTATAAACAGTAGTAGATTTACCACTACCAGTAGCCCCTGTAACTAATATAATACCAGAAGGAGTACTAATCATTTTCAATACTTTTTTTAAATTACTATCACTAAATCCAAGTGAATCAACCCCAGCAACACTCATCGAGTAATCTAATATACGGATTACCACTTTTTCACCTTCATTAGTGGGTAGGGATGAAACACGCAAATCAAGTTCTCGGTCTTGAATTTGTGCTTTAATTGCTCCATCTTGAGGAAGACGAGATTCAGTAATATTCATTCCAGCCATAATTTTGATACGAGTTACCATATTTTTTTTAATTGTATTAGGTACTTCAGCATAATCAAGTAATGTACCATCAACACGAATACGCACCTTCATTAATTCTTCTTGTGGATCTAAATGTATATCACTTGCCCCTCTATCAGCAGAGTCTAGTAAAATATCGTTTACTACTTCCACTACAGGCATTTTTTCAAAATCATAAACTTTAAGCATAGTTAAAACCCCTTTATCTTTATTCTTCTTTATTCTTCACTCGGACTAGATTTTATCCTGTATATATTATATAATATATTTAGAATAAAAACAAGCAGAACGGGGATTAAATAATTATGAAAATAAACAATAAAGGATTCATGCTTTTAGAGACATTAATTGTTGCGGTGTTCTTAGTCGCAACCTTAATATTTCTATATGTACAATTTAACAGAGTAAGAAGTAGTTATAATATATCGTTTACCTATAATACTTCAACAAATGTATATTCATCTAATACATTTTTAGATTATTTAAAAGAAAATGGATTATCACTTATGTACCAAGAATTAAAAGAAAATAAAGAGCAGGTATATGATTTGTCATCTTGTGAACACCCATATTTAGAGAATACAGAAATGTGTAAATCACTAGTAAGTAATTTGGGGATAAAAGAAATTTATTTAGTTTCAAGTGATTTGATTTGGATAAAACAAAATATACCAGCTAGTGCAAGTAATGAAATGGTTAGATTTATAAATACTTTAAAAGAACAAGATGGAGTAGGTAGTAGATTAATTGTAGAGTTTAGTGATGGTACATTTGCTTCTATATTAGCACGTATAGATAATTTTGAAATCGAAAAAAATGAAATGATAGCTACTACCACTTTTAGAAGTATGACTGCATCAATTTCAAATAATATAGAACATATAACTTTTGAAAATGTTCAAAATATTAGTGCATATAATAACGCAACTATTAAATATGATTTATCTGCTGACAAAGTAGGAGAAGTAATTGCTTATTTAGATGGGAGTACTTTTAGAATTCAAGCTAACGGTAAAATTAATGCTACAGATTTAACAGGTTATTATTCATATTCTGCTAATGAAGTTAAATCGGCGTTTGGAATATTACCTAATTTAAAAAGTTTAGATATGACCCACTTAGATACAAGTGATGTAACGTCTATGTATTTTGCTTTTGCTTCATTACCTCTAACTAGTTTAGATGTTAGTATGTTAAATACTAGTAATGTAACAGATATGACAGATATGTTTCATATGATGATTAATATTGAATATATTGATGTAAGTAATTTTGATACAAGTAAAGTTACTAATATGACTTCAATGTTTAATAATATGCATAAATTAAAAGAATTAGATATATCAATGTTTGATATCACAAAGGTAAATAATACTCAGGCAATGTTTGCAGATTCTATAGCTTTACAATCAATTAATTTGAATTTTGACAATGTTTTAGTAACAACTAATACACCACATCTTTTTTACAATAATCAAAGTATTACAGAATTAGATTTAACTAAATTTGATTTTACAAATGCAACTAATACTGCTTCGATGTTTGATAAAGTACCTAATTTAGAAACAGTATATGTTAAATCACAAGCAGATGCAGATGTTTTAAATAATAGTGCAAATATAGATACAAATGTTAATATAGTTGTAAAATAGAAGAGATTATATAAGTAATCTCTTTTTTTGTATAAAAAAACAACACTTGCGTGTTGGTATTACGGGGAAAAATAAAACTCTAAAGTAATGAAATTAGAGTTAAATTCAAAGTGGTGTCCTGGAAGAGATTCGAACTCCTGACCGACGGCTTAGAAGGCCGTTGCTCTATCCAGCTGAGCTACCAGGACACTTGCTCACATCAAGTGAACATATAAATTATATAACAAATAAAATAATTATTCAATACTTTTTAACACACTTTTGTAAATTTCTTCATTATCAACGATAAATACTACTTCATTTACGCTATAATTATCTTTTATTGATAAAGAAATACTATAAATTACTTCTTCTAAAATATATTTACTATCTAAATCATTAAATACATAAGAATTAAATATAACTTCCATAATACCGTCTTCAACACTAACACTATTTATTTCAGTATTAGCGTTTAAATAACTCATAAGAGTACCATTATAACTATATGCACTAGTTAATTCATCTACTATTATTTTTATTTTTTCACGTTCGTCATTAACAAAACTAGTTACTGGAACATAATATTCAGTATCATTAAATGTACTTACATAATAAGTAGTAACACTAGTGATATCTTTAGAACTTTGAAAATCATATTTTTTATTAATTCCCATTTTTCTATTTAAAGTAGATGGTAAAGTTGTTTTAGTTTTAGGAAGAATAGTAAGTATTTCATCTTCAACATAAATTATAATATTATCAACACCATCAATTTCAGTTAATGTATAAACAATTGCTTCGATCATTTTTTCTTCATAATCTATATTTATGTCTAGTAATTCTTTACTAAAATTAATTTTTACTAATCCATCATTATAATCAGTACTAATTATTTTAGTATTATCTGGAAGTATATTTTTAAAACCACTAGGTATATTACTGGAATTATTACTATCAATTATTAAATAATTTAATAATTCTTTAATTAAGGAATTAGTATCTTTATTATTAACGGGTACTTTTGTAAGAGCTAATAAGTTATTTTGATCCAAAAGATATATAGCATGTGTTTTAATTTCATTATTAACATATTTAGTAGTGCTATCAATATCTTTAATTGTATAGTCTATATTACTGGGAGTTATATAAATTAGCATAATAGTAAATAAGGAACAAAGGGCAATAATTATTCTTTTATTAATCGCTTTTTTTAACATTAAATCACCTAGTTAAATATATGAAAAAAACTGCATTTAATGCAGTTTATAAAGAAAGTTCTTTCAGTTTTAATAATTCTATTACAGCATTAGTACGTCCGTTGGCACCTAATTTCTGCATAACGTTAGAAATATGATTTCTAACTGTTTTTTCACTTATATTTAGTTTTACAGAAATTTCACTAGTGGAGTTATTTTTAACTAAAAGTTCAAATACTTCTTTTTCTCTCTTTGTTAATATGCTTTTTGACACCAATTCCCTCACTTCCTAGTATGGGTATTACATAATTTACTATCACCATATTTTATGTACAAATTATAATTTGGTGCTAAAAAAAAGCTAAAATTTATTAGCTATTTTTGAAATTTAACAGTTATATACATTTTGCTTTCATACTGTTCTTGTGTTAGGCGCATAATATTATTTGCAATAGTAGTATCATGTTCACTACTTGATATAGTTACAGTTATATTACTACCTTCAATTAATACAACGCTTTTTAATTCATATTGTTCTAATATTAGTTTTTCAATTTTTTCTTCCATACCACGTTTATTATTAATAATTTTCATCTTTTCATAAGCATTATTTTTTTCTTCTGTGGTCGCATCATTATTAGTAAGTACTTCAGTTAATGTATTTAATTCTTCAGTATATTTATCGTTAGCTTCAACACGCATCGCTGTTAAAATATCACTTTCTTCAATATCGACATTAACTATTTCTTCATTATCTACTTCGGCATTTACTACTTCAGTATAGTCACTATTAGTTGATAATAATAATTCACTAGGCATTGTGACATAATATACACTTAATACTAATATTAAACTAAATAATGTTAAAAACCATACACTTTTCTTATTTATCATATTTTCTCCTTTGATACTCTTAATAAAGTATATAGAAAAATAAATAAATTATGATAATTAATTGATATTTTTACTAATTTTCTTTATACTAACTATGAGGTGATTAGATGTTAAAGATTAAAAACTATGATTTTGAAATTAAATCTTCAATGATGAATATTAAACAAAGAACATATCAAGGAGAAAGTTTTGTTAGTGCTGAAGTAATAGTAGAATTTTTTCCAGCTATATATGAAGATGCGATAATTAGTGGTTCAGTAACTATTACATTAGATGCTAATAACATTAAATCTTTAAATGATTTAGCAAATAAAGAGTTTAGTGGTGATATTGGAAAAGTTACTTTGTCTATTAGTAAAGATTCGACATGGGAACATAAAAATTTATTTAAATATAATTTAAAATTTGGTAAAAAAGTTGGAAATAAGATTAGTTTAGAGATGAGTGGAGAAGATTGTATTGTTGAATGTGATACTACAATTGTAAGTTTGTTTTCGACTAATGTTGAAAAACTAAGTGATGTATTTGATATGAGTGATTTTTATGATGTTTATAGTGAAAAAACTATTGGTACTTCAATTATAAGAAAATACATAGTAAAAAGTAACTAATAAACTATTAAAACATATAATACAATAATTAACATTATTATTGACATTAAAATAATTTTATATTACAATGTTAATGCAGTGTTAATTGGGTCTATAGCCAAGTGGTAAGGCGTGGGACTGCAACTCCCTGATCGTTGGTTCAAATCCGACTAGGCCCTCCAATTAGTAAATACTAACTAGAAATAGTTAGTTTTTTTGTCTTGATATATATATTAATATATGTTAGTATATGTACATTATGAAAGAGGTTATTATGAAAAGAAATATAATATTAACACAAGATATAGAAAATCCTGATATTAATAAAGAATGGCTAGTGTCTTTAAAAGATGTATTTAATATAAAATATCTTATTAGTACATCTAATGATAATTTAAAAGATGAGAAAGTAGAAATCATTGATAATAGTTTATTAAATGGAAATTTTACAACTATAGAAAATGATATTGTTATGGCACTTGATGAAGAAACGATAAGTGCAATACTATTCAATAATATTATGCTAACTGAAGTTAAGTATGAAAGTGAGAAGATGCCTACAGATGTAAAGCGTTTTAATATAAGTGCTTTAGGAAAAATAAATACTAGAATATACTAAGAAATTGAGGAATATTATGATTAATGCTGAAATAAACAATATTGATAATAGAATAGTTACTACGATGAACGATTTAGATAAATATGATAATTGTAAAGAATGGTTAGTATCGATTACAGATATTTTAAATAGAATAATTTTATTATCAGTTGATAAGAGTGAATTATTTGAAAGTAAAACAGTAATGCTGACTAATCTTATTAAAAATAATAATATATATATTAATTATGGTAGAAAATTAGTACCTATTAATACAAGTACAATATTATATACTTTTGATGAATCACATGTTGTAATTGAATGTAGAGAAGAATTTATGAATTATAATGTTAAAGAATTTGTAAATGGAATAATTGATTGTAAAGAAAAACTAGATAATAAAAATAAAAAGACAATTAAGTAATTGTCTTTTTTATAATCCTATATATATTAAATAGAATGCTAATATAAACATGAATGCAGCCATAATAAATTTGATTATACTATTAAATTTATTATATTTTTTAGAATTTAATAATTTAGAAACAAAGTTAACACTAGTACCAGAAATAACAATTAATACACTGTGTCCTATTGAGTATAGTAATAATAAAATTATTCCTAATATTAAACTTCCTTGTGAACTAACCATTGCGAGTAAAACTATTAAAACTGGAGTAGAGCAAGGACTTGAAAATAACCCAGCTAATAAACCAGCAATAAGTGCTCCTAAGAATCCTTTTTTCTTGTTTTTATTCAATAAACTGTTTTGAGGTATTATATATATAATTTCTAAAAATTGTAATGCCATTAATATTAATAATATCCCAATGACTAAGTACCACCAATTACCAACTAATATCAGCATTTGTCCGGCTAGAGAGGCAACAACACCAAGTGTTGTATATGTAATAGCTGTTCCAAGTGCAAAAACAAGTGATAATTTAAAAGTTTTTTTAGTATTTAATGCATCATTATCTTTACTACCAACATACCCGATTATTAGTGGTACACTAGCTAAACTACATGGAGTGAAAGATGTTATAATACCTGCTAGTAAAGATAATAGGGGAGCAATCCATATATTGTTCTCTATAATATTACCAATTTCAATTAATAATTCATTCATTAAAATTCATACCCCATTTCTTTAAAAATATCTAATGCTTCCTCTTCAGTAATTTCTCCTTCATGAGTAGTAAATAAATTACCATCTGCATCATAAAAAAATTGAGTGGGAATAACACTAAATTCAAATTGATTGGCAAGAGCAGGATATTTCCAATAATCAACAAATTTAATTATAGCTTTACCTTCTAAGTCTTCATTTAATTTTTCAAGTACAGGTGCCATTGCTTTGCATGGTATACAATCTGCTCCTCCAATATCTAACATAGTAGGGTAGCCTTCATTTAGAACTGCCTCTTTATTAAATCCAGCATCAACGTGTAAATCAAATGTTTCAGAGGTACTATGTTCTACTTCTAAACTAGCTTTAATAATTCCTATTAATACTATTCCTATAATTACTAAGCTGATTATTAATAAATTCTTATTTTCTTTTTTCATTTTTTATCTCCTTTTAATTCATGAAAATATATTTCTAATTCATTTACTGTATTTTCATTTAAACTATAAATACACCAAGTACCTTTTTTATAACAATTAACAAGTTTACACTCTTTTAATACTTTCATATGATATGAAAAAGTAGCTTGTGTTATTTTAAAATTTTTAAGTAAATCACATGCACATATTTCATTATTTTTTTTGATAATGTTAATAATTTCTAATCTGTTTTTATCTGATAATACTTTAAAAATATTGATATAATCTAAATTCATAATATTTCTCCTTTTGCAATATAGATGTTTATCTATATTTGAATTATATATAATCTTCGTTACTGAGTCAATTGTTTTCTACTTTACATTTTAAATCAGAAATATGAAAAATGGTTGTACTCGGTTGAACAAAAACTAAAAATAGGTTATACTAATTAAGTAAAATATTTTGGGGGTTAAACAAAATGAAGAAAATTTTAAGTGAGTTAAAAAGAGCTAAAGGGTGGCTTATAATAATGACGTTAGTGTTTATTTTAGTGACATTTTCAACGGTCAAATTAGTAAGTTTAATATTAAAGTTTAATAACTTTTTTGATATAATTCGTTATGCATCAATCGCATTTATTGTAATAATATGGTTATTATTTACACAACGAATTTTAAAGTCGTTATTTATAAGAAAGATAAAAAGATATGTAAGAATCTCTGCTGTAACAATTATTTATTCGATTATCTTATTAATTGGTACAGGTTATGCTGATAATGTTTTAGGAAAATTAAATAATTTTACCGCAACAAAAACTACTTATTCTTCTAGTGTTGTAGTTAATAAAGATAATGAAGCTGAAGATATTAATGGTATTGAAGATTATACTATAGGAATGCTTAATGATGAGAATAGTGTTGATGGGTATGAAATACCAAAAGAAATAATTGCTGATGAAAACTTAGATAATGATATTGAAGAATATGGTGATTATTTAAGTTTGATTGATGCTTTGTTAAAAGAAGAAGTTGATGCAATATTCTTACCTACAAATTATGTAACTATGTTTGAAATAGCGCCAGGATATGAAGAAATAGGTAATCAAACTAAAATAATATATACAAAAGATAAAGAAGTTGAAGTTGAAGAACGTGAAAAGAAAGATTTATCTGAGCCATTTACTATTTTATTAATGGGAGTTGATGGTGTTGGATATGATGTATCTGGTGGAAGTTATAACGGAGATTCGTTAATGGTTATAACTTTTAATCCACAAACTTTAAGTACAACAATGATGAGTATTCCTCGAGATACATATGTACCAATAGCGTGTTTCGCAAATAATAAAAAAAATAAAATAACTCATGCTGCTTGGTATGGGGAAGAATGTATGATTAATACTATTGAAGATTTTACTGGTGTAGAAATAGATTATTATGCCAAGATAAATTTTAAAGGTGTAGTTACATTAGTTGATACATTAGGTGGAATAGATGTTAATGTTCCGATTGGTTTCTGTGAACAAGATTCTGATCGTAATTTTGAAAATTTACAATGTTTAGAAGCCGGTGAACAAACTATTAATGGTGAAGAAGCTCTAGCTTGGGCAAGACACCGTAAGAGTGCAGGGTTTAATGATTTTGTTCGTGGAGAAAATCAACAAGCTGTAGTAGAAGCTATAGCAAATAAATTATTAACAGTAAGAGATATTAATAAATTACTTGAAATATTAGATACATTAGGTACTACAATTGAAACAAATATGACTAGTGATGAAATGTTATCATTATTCTCAGTTGCTGAAGATGTTTATAATAAAAGTAATGGTCTTGAAAGTGATGAATTATTTTCAATCCAACGTTTAACTATTTCAGGTCATGATCAATATATATATGATTATAGTCAGTTAGATGGATCTGGATCTCGTATGAATTTATATAACTTTGTACCATATGCTGGAAGTATTGAAGATATAAGTGAAGCTATGAAAGTAAATTTAGGATTAATGGATGCTAAAGTTATTAAAGAATTTAGTTTTGATATTAATGAACCATATGTAGAAACTACAATTGGAGAAGGTAATTATTCAACTAGTTCAGTATCATTATTACCAAGTTTTGTAGGTGATGATAAAAGTGTTGCTAGTTCATGGGCTAGTAGAAATGGTATTAAATTAAATATTAAAGAAACTAGTGGTAGTGTAATGGGACAAATTATTAGTCAAGAGTTACCGGCTGGATTTATGGATGTTGATAATATGACTACTTTAACTGTAACGGTAGTTACTAGTATTGCTTCAAATGATGTAAAAGATGAAGTAAAAGAAGAGCCGTTAGAAGAACCAGAAGATACTTTAGATGGAGTATTACCAGATGGTGAAGGTGAAGAAGTACCTACTGAACCTGAAGAACCAACTGAGCCAGAAACTCCGAGTGAACCAGAAGAAGTACCTACTACTGATTCTGATACATGTTTACCTGGAACTCCAGGTTGTTAAAAGCTTAATTTATTAAGCTTTTTTTGTTTGTTCTTAGATTTTGATATGTTATAATATTATATAGATAGAATTAGGGTGTATGTATGGAAGAACGTAAAAAGAAAAGAAAAATAATTATAGTTATTTTACTAATATTATTATTTTTGATATTTAGTATTATTTTTTTGTTTGGTAGTAAGAAAGAAGAAATAAAAAAATATAATGGGACTTATGAAGAAAATTTATATAACTATTTAATTGATAATGAGATAGGATATGGAGAAATAAACGATGAATTTTTAAACGAAAATAATTTGTATGATGAAGAATTTATTTGTAAAAGAACTACTTATTCTAATGGATTATTAGAATTTATTGATTGCGAAATAGATGGTGAGATAAAAGATTATTGTACTTATGATGGTTCACGACTTCTTTGCAATATATTAGATAAAGATTCTAAACCAAATGCAGAAGTAGATGTTGATGAATCTTTATTTAATGAAAATGACTTTGCTAATAAGGATTTTGATATCAATGTAAATATAGAAGAAAAAAGTGATCTTAATATAAAAGACATTTTATATTGTGTAACAACTAGTGATAAGTGTGTACCTAATATTAGTGCTGGAACTAGTTTTGATGCTAGTGTTAAAGAAGATGGTATTAATCGTGTTTGTTATGTAGTTAATTATACAAATGATTCTAGTAGTGAAATTATATGTACTGATGAATATAAACTTGATAAAGTTGCACCAACAATAATTGATCCTACTTTTATTGGTGATAAAGGATTAAATGGGTGGTATACAAGTGATGTTAGTATTTTATTAAATCAAGCAATTGATAATTTTTCAGGAATTAGTGATACATCAATTGATAAAAATATTATTAATTATGAAACTGATGGAGAAAAGGTTACTGTTACAGCAATCGATAAAGCAGGTAATACTAGTAGTAAAACATATACTGTTAAAATAGATAAAACTGCTCCATTAGTAGAGGATATAACATTAAGTGGGACACTTGGTACTAATGGTTGGTATAGAAGTGATGTAGAAGTTGCATATGAAAATGGGGTAGATAGCTTATCTGGACATGATAAAACTTCTATTAATACTAAAAAAATTGATTTTGATACCGATGGATATGAAATTATATTAACAAGTAGTGATAAAGCAGGAAATACTACTATTAAAAAATATCCAGTTAAAGTAGATACTACTAAGCCTATAATTAGTGGTATTGCTGATATTAGAATTGATACAGCGAGTACTTTTGATTTACTTGAAGGAGTTACTGCCTTTGATACTACTTCTGGAATTAATGGAAGTATTACTACTAGTATAAATAGTATTAATACTAATATTGAAGGAGATTATACTGTTAGTTATATGGTAGTAGATAATGCTGGTAATTCTTATACAGCGACACGTACTATTACTGTGGCTGATGATTATCCGACAGTTTTATATACTGTATTATCAGAACCATTTAATGAATATGGTTGGGCTAATGAAAATTTTGATGTTAGATTAGTACTTAGAAGTATATATGATAGTAAAATTGTTAGTGCTAAGTACTGTACAACAACATCTGATAATTGTACTCCTGATACTGATTTAGATATAAATAATCCATTAGTTACTATAAGTAGTGAGAGTGAGACTAATAAAATATGTGCTACTACTACACTGGAAAATGGAAATAATAGTGGAGTAGTATGTAGTGATACATATAAGCTTGATAAAACTGCACCTACAAGTAGTAATATAGTATTTACAGGAGATATTGGTAATAATAATATATATACTAGTAATGTAAATATTAGTTATACTGAAGGTAATGACAATTTATCTGGTTATTTGTCTTCAAATTTATCTAAAACATTAATTGATTATGATCAATTAAATGAAACTATTTATATAACAACTACTGATAAAGCAGGTAATAAAACAACAACAAGTAAAAAAATATCAGTTGATAGAACTGTTCCAGTAATTAATGGAGTTACTGATACAGTAGTTAGACAAGGTAGTAGCGTATCTTTAACTAGTGGAATTAGTGTAACTGATAGTACTTCTGGAGTTGAAGGTAATTATACTTATTCACCAACTAATGTTAATACCAATATAGTTGGTGAACATGAAGTAATCTATACAGCGACTGATAAAGCGGGAAATACTACTAGTATTACTAGAAAAATAATAGTAGATAATTTTACTCCAATAATCAAATTTACAACATTTAATTCAGCTATGACTAGTTATGGTTGGAGTAATAGAGATATTCAACTTAGTGTTAGCTATAGTGGACTGCCTAGTGGAACATGGGTTGATCATATCGAATATTGTACAACTACTAACAGCAGCTGTACTCCTGATAAAACAGTAAATTTAAGTTTAAACATTTTCTTGCTTCAAGAAGAAAGTGAAAATATTAAAGGGTGCAGTCACTTAGTACTTAATGATGGAAGTACTAGTAATGTAGTATGTAGTAGTACATATAAAATAGATAAAACAGCTCCTATAGTTCAAAATCCAGTATTAACTGGTAACTTAGGATTAAATGATTATTATACAAGTGATGTTAAAATAGTTGGATATGACGTATATGATGAGTTATCAGGTTTAAAACAACATATTTCAACACATACAGAAATAAAAGAAAACACCAATAGTGAAATAGTTACTATTACTGCAACTGATAAAGCAGGTAATAATACTGTCTATGATTTTGAAGTTAAAATAGATAAAACTAAGCCAACTGCTGGATCTATAGTTATTAATAGTGAGGTTAGAGAAGATGGTTGGTATGATAGTGATGTTGAAATTAGTGCATTAAATGGTACGGATAATGAATCAGGTCATTTAAAAACAGTAATTGATTATAATATTTTAAATGCATCTACTAGTGGTACAGAAATAGAAGTAACTACTACAGATAGAGCTGGTAATACAAACAGTATTGTAGAAGTTGTTAAAATAGATAAAAAATTACCAGTAGTTGGTAGCCTTACTTTAGATGGTGTTATGGGTGCTAATGGTTGGTATACAAGTGATGTGACTATTAATAAAACTGATGATATAAATAGTGGAGAAGTTGATATTATTAAATTAAGTAATGATACAGCGGGGACTACTTTAAGAGTTATATCACGTGATATTAATGGTATTGAAAAGATTGATGCTATTACACTTAAGATAGATAAAAAAACACCAACATTAACTATTAAAGATCCTGTTCCTAAAGTAATAGTTGGTGAAGATTTTAATACTATTAATTTATTTGAAGAACCAGATTATGGTATTAGTGGTGGAACAACTTTATGTGATATTACTACTACAAAAGATTTACCAGTTGGTGAATATAAAGCTAATTGTACTATCACTGGAACTAATGGTTTAAGTAGTTCTAGTTCAGTTACATTTGAAATAGTTGATAAAACTTATGATGAGGTAGATAGATTTATTGATGGCGCTAATACTACTAATTATTCATATGTAAAAACAGGAATTAAGCCTGGTAGTGATACTAAAATAGATATGTCATTTACAATCGTTGATACTAAACCAGCTACAACAGCACTATCTAAATGGGTGTTTAGTAGTCGTATTGGATATCAAAATCAAATGATGGGTGTAGCTTATAGTAATTCTGAGAGTTTACTTCAATATAATAACTCTTCAATTAATATAGGAGCAAGTAACTATGTTATAGGTGAAAAAAACCATATTACACTTTCTAATGAAAAGTTAACTCATAATGGTACTACTTATTCAGAAGTATCAAATACTTACTGGAAAAGTATATGGGAAATGTATTTGTTTGGTAATAATGAAGCTAATAGACTTCGAGGTACTACTAATGGAGATGTGGTAATACATCACTTTAAAGTATACGAAGAAGAAGAACTTATCATGGATGCTGTACCAGCAATTTTAAATAATGGTACAACAGTTATGTTTGATAAAGTTACTAATACTTATTTAACTACTATAGGAACACTTATTCCTGTTGAATAAAGAGTAAAGTTTTTGCTCTTTTTTCTTGCATTTTTTACTACATATATTATAAAATTAAAGTGAGGTGTAAAGAATGGATATAAATAAAATAATTAAAGAAAATAAAAAT
>CAYJJT010000012.1:0-3232 GCA_964370575.1 uncultured Muribaculaceae bacterium
TTGAAAACCACGGATACCGCATGCAATCGGTTGAATTTACCGTAAATGGCAAAACCTACTATGCCAGCGAAAATGGGCGTTTTCTCAATGGCTGGAACGATTTAGCCGACGGACGCAATGTGTATTATGACGGCTTAAACGGCATGGTGCGCGGTGAAGTACAACTTAACAATCAATTTTGGTACTTCGACCCAAACACCGGCAACCGCCAGCTTGGCCTTGTTGATTTGCCGGACGGACGCACTGTTTACTACGACGCACACACCGGCATGTTGCGCGGTGCCGAGGCGATGGTAAACGGGCATATCCAATTTTTTAACGCACAAGACGGCAACCGCGTGCGTAACACCCTTGTCACTTTTATTCCCGGCGAATATGTGTACTTTGAAAACCACGGATACCGCATGCAATCGGTTGAATTTACCGTAAATGGCAAAACATACTATGCCAGCGAAAATGGGCGTTTTCTCAATGGCTGGTCTACCTTGCCCGATGGACGCAACGTCTACTTTGACGGCTTAAACGGCATGGTAACAGGCGACTATACCATGAATGGTGTTACATTCACTTTTGCCAGCGATGGGCATTTGCTGGGACAACAAGTGGCAAGTTCTATATTAAAAGGCATCGACGTGTCTCAGTATCAAGGACAAATAGACTGGGCCGCTGTAAAAGCAAGTGGCATTGACTTTGCTGTTATCCGCATGCTTACTTGGGCCAACGGAGACTATGCCATCGACACTTACTATGACTACAATATCCGCCAAGCACAAGCTAACGGCATTCAAGTGGGCGCCTATCTTTTCTCTTACGCCTACGATGAAGCGCGCGCCGCACGTGAAGTAAACTATTTCCTTACACATCCCACTGTGCAGCAACATCGCGCCGAGGGCATTGTGTATGAACTTCCCGTATTTATTGATTATGAAAATGATCGTACAAATTACATTCTAAACCAGGGAACCAGTTACGATACACGCACAAACGCTTTACGCACTGGTATGGTAATGCTTGATCAAGCCGGGTACACACCCGGGTTCTATTCTGACAAAAGCTGGTCTACCAATGTTTTTAATGCACAGCAACTACAAGCAGAGGGCTACGACTTCTGGCTGGCCTACTGGCCAAACGGCAACACAGCGGCCACAACGCCAGACTCAAAAGGCAGCTGGAGCCCCGCACCGGAATTTTGGCAGTATACAAGCAATGGAACGGTGCCTGGCATTTCGGGCCGTGTAGATATGAACTACTGGTATCGCTCTTAAATAAAATAAAAAAGGAAGTGGATTTTAACCCACTTCCTTTTTTTCATCATTGTTTATGTCCTTTCTTAAAAAAATGATCTCTGTTTTTTGCGTCACAACTGCAACGGATATAATTTTCAATTATTATTCTATTATCGTATTTTTTCACTTATGTAAAGTATATATGCTTTACGGATATTTGCAATATTTGCAAATACACTTCGCCACACGCACAATTCAAAATAGTACATATTATCATGGTTTTATATTAAAATTGAACCATTTTTGCTGAATTTAATACAAGGGATAACCTATAAAAAACCTTACGCACAACAAGCATAAATTACATCATAATCTGCTTAAATCGTTTATAAACAAAAGCTCATTTCAGCCCCACTCGAATGGATTTTTGCAAACACAACTTCCAATATACTTCTATTTGCAAAATCGCAAACATAAAATCGATTTTTTCATTTTTGCATTTATATTTCGCTATAAGATTAAGTACATACTATTGCACTTTATTTTAAGTAAAGAAAAACAACACCCTCTTTTTCTTTACTTCATTATCCCTCCATTACCAATTTAATAATACGTTTTATCATAATTTTTAAAATAAAACTTGCAAATTTGCATTTTTGCTTCGCCACGCGCACACATCTTACTTCGCTATACGTTCGTTTCTTGTAAAACTCTTTCCAAAATTAAATAAATTTACCTTAGCTACGTAATTAAATAGTTCCCATTAAAACTTCCCTATAAAGCCGTGCTACTTCTTTACCATTCCGCACTACTTCGCTACCATGCCAAAAACAGCCTGTAAACCCGCTCTATAAAGGCTTTTTGCATTTCTAAGAAGATTAATAAGTATAAGGGATTTGCAAAAAAATCCCTTATTACAATTAGCTGATATACTACTTAAAAAGAATCACAAAAGGGGCATGTATGGAACTAAAAGATATTTTACAATATTTACACGGGGTAAAAGGTGGGCCAAGCCAGTTTACAGCCCAATGTCCGGCACACAACGACAAACACAACAGTCTTTCAATACAAAGTAAGGAAGATGGACGTATCCTACTATATTGCCATGCAGGATGTTCTTACGCAGAGATTATACAATCCATTGGACAAATAAAACCGGAAACAATATCAATGCGTACACGTGGCGAAATAAAAATGCAAAAATGCAAAAAACCTCAAAAAACAATCAATCCAGAAGAAGAAGTGATTTATAAATATTATGATGATACGAATAATTTATTATTTGAAGTTGTACGGCGGGCCCCAAAACAATTTTTACAAAGACGATACGAGAACAATGCCATTGTTTACAACTTAAATAATATTACACCTGTATTATATCGTTTACCAATCATTTTACAAGCCATATCAGAAAAAAATGCCACCATTATATTGTGCGAAGGCGAAAAAGATGCCGATCGCCTAGCATCACTTGGGTTTTATTCTACAACAGCACCCATGGGC
Organism: uncultured Muribaculaceae bacterium; assembly: GCA_964370575.1. Taxonomy (GTDB): domain Bacteria; phylum Bacillota_I; class Bacilli_A; order RF39; family UBA660; genus MGBC107952. The sequence continues at coordinate 2,733 of CAYJJT010000012.1, forward strand.
GCCGGAAAATGGCGTGATAACTACACACAAAGCTTACTTGGCGCGTCACGTATTGTTTTGTGCCCCGACAATGATAAAGCAGGCAATGCACACGCGCTACACGTAGCAAATCAATTAGAATCTGCCGGTTTATCGGTGCACATCTGTCATTTACCGTCTTTGCATCCCTCTCTTGCCGAAAAAGGTGATATCAGTGATGTTTTGGATACTTTAGGTGACGATGTTGCATCACAAATTTTAACAACAACAATGTCTCTTGCCGAATATGAAACATTGATACAAGAACAAGCCCTTCCTTCGTACCAATTTATTGTTGCAAATACACCGCTGCGAACAGATTTTTTGCAAACGCTCGAGAAAAATGCTCATCAAATTCCCATAACAACCGGTTTTTGTGCGCTGGATACCCAACTGGAAGGTCATTTATATTCGGGGCTCTATGTCATAGGCAGTGTTTCCAGCCTCGGTAAAACAGCTTTTTGTTTGCAAATGGCAGATTA
>CAYJJT010000012.1:3242-11450 GCA_964370575.1 uncultured Muribaculaceae bacterium
TGAGATGATCGCACGCAGTTTAACACGAATTTATTTTATTCAACAAAAATTTGCGCATGCCATTAGCATGGGGCACCTTTTGCGTGGGAAGCTTACAACAGCAGAACTTGAGCCTTTATTTTGTGCGTATGAAGAGGGCCCCGGTGCACGTATCTCCTTTTTAGAAGGCACTGCCGATGGCATTTCTGTAGCCGATGTTTGCGATACCGCAACAAGACATAAAAAAACAACGGGACGCTCGCCCATTGTTTTTCTCGATTATTTACAAATTTTACGCTCGCCTGATTTACGTATGAGTGATAAACAAGCTACCGATTATCACGTTTCTCGCTTGAAGCGGCTTTCCAGGGAGCTTGATATTCCGGTTATCGCGGTTTCCAGTTTTAATAGGCAAAATTATGCCGAAGCGGTAAATCTATCTTCTTTTAAAGAATCGGGTGCGATTGAATACAGTGCCGATTTTGTTTTGGGGCTGCAGGCACAAGGTGTTATGACGGCGGCTGCAACACCGGACGAAAAGCGTGCGGCGCGTTTAGTGCAATCGGCCACACAATCGGCAAAACAAAAAGAACCACGGCCGTTGGAAGCCATCACATTAAAAAATCGGCGTGGCCCTGCTTTTTCACAATTTGCGCTGGAGTTTTATCCAAAAGCAAATCTTTTTGTAGAAGGGTAGGGGCGGTGTTCTTTTTGTTTCTGTATGACCCTTAAAATGAAAAATCTTGTAAATGTTTTATATAGAGTTCTTCGTGCCGCGCAATGCCTACATACAATTCGTACAATTGGCCAAAACTATGTGGCAACACGCCGGGGTCTAATAAACATGTAAATCCACACAGGCGTTTTGTATCATCTTCAAAGCCAACACTAATGTCCGGACGATCCTGTATTTTGGGGCGATATACTTGCGTGTGTTCGCCTGCTTTTAACACGAGGGATATTTCCCCCGCGGCCAGTTGCCGATGCAACGCCCAGCCGGTTATTTCCACAAATTGTTCATCCCAAATGATGAGTTTTTCTAAACGGCAATGAAAATCGGGATCGTTTTCTTGCTCGTTTGTGGGCGGTGCCACTGCAAGCTCGGCCAGCGCGGCTTGTTGTGTTTGGCGTGCGGTAAGCGCTTGCGAAAAAAACACGAAGGGATTTTCAATATCTTGCATGTCAAAGGGGTTTTTGTCGCTTAGGAAAAACCCTTCTCCGTTTGAGCCGATATATATCGAATATTCATCATACACCAGTTGCGGTGTTCCCGGGATCCGCGCTTGTTCGCTTTCTTCGCTTACATCTGTAATTACATGCACATTGCGATACCCAAGGGCATCGATTTCGGTTTTTATTTTTTTTAGTTCTTCTTGTGGCAGCAATTGTGCGCGAACAGCGGCTTCGTTGTAGGGCCCTTGTAAGAGGGTGCTTTCATTTTCAGCAATCACCATGGGTGTGCGAATTTCATGGACATACGGGTGTAACTCTTCATGGGCACGCTGCACCAGCGCCAGCAGGTCGTCTTTATTTTCTTTTAACAACATGGTGTTTAATTTTAGCCGCGGGCGGTTTTTTCTTTCGTCAAAGAATTGCCGTAATCGGGTAATATTTTCGAAAAATTGTTTGCCATCCGCTTTTGTAATTCGTTGATACTGTTCTTCTTGAAACGACGGCAAGGCCACATTTACGTGATGCAAATGGCTATTTGCCAGCAAGGACAGCTGCTGGGTGGAAAATGCACCGTCTAAATTTGTGCCCACCGATACTTTTGCTTTAAATTGGCGTGGAACGGCGGCCATCATTTGAAAAAATTGTGGGTGCACGCTGGGTTCGTATAAACTTGCCAGCGAAAATCCGCCATCTGCGGTATAGGGCAGCAGTTGTAACACTTTGTGAAATGTTTTTTGTTCCATCATCTGTTTGCTGCCCCAGCGGTTAAAGCAAAAAACACAGCGGTGTGGACATTCATTTGTGATGTCCACGGTTACCAGCGAAAAGCGCCGTATTTTTCTTTCGATTTCCATGCATATCCTCTTTCCATATGGTTTTTTTATTTTTCTTGTTCGTTTTGCTCCAGTGATTGTTTCAGCCATGCTTGTAACGCGGCGATAAATTCCGCTCGTGGCCGTTTTGTTCTTCCTGCTTCAATTCGTGAAAGTGTAGAAATATCAATGCCCGTTTCTTCACTTAGCTGTGCCAATGTATACCCTCGACGTTTCCGTTCTTTCCGCAGCAGCCCAATTTCCAGTGCGTTTTTTTGTTGTTTTTTTCCAGGAAGTTCGATGCTTCCCGTATAATACGATACAATCACATCCGGTGGGGACACCGCAATGCGCATATCCATCCATTGCGAAAAGGGAATGCGTTCTGATAAATCGGCCGGGCTGCCATTTCGTTGTAGCAACACCCATTGTGCAATAATGCCTTCTGTTTCCAGCCGATCTAAGGCCGTTTCCAATTTTCGGCGAGCATAGCGTTCGTTTCCTTTTTCCACAGTAACACCGGCGCGTTCCATCAGTTTTGTACAGGTGATGGGTGCGTCCATATTGCCGCGGTACGCTCTGTCGCGCCATAGCCATGTAAAATATCGCCCCAGCCGCCGTGCGGTTACCATTTTTGCATAGTCTAAACTCAATACTTTACTCATAAGCAATGCTGTTTCACGCCGGGAGCCAAAGGAAACATTGCGCATAAACTCATTGGGACGATACGTCATACTTTCTATGTATTTTTCGCTGTCGAGTGTCTTCATGATGTACATGTCCGACACTTCCCATAGGCGTTTAAAATGGCTGCGTTCGCCTACACCTTTAATGATTGTTTTTTCAATTTCCACCATGGAAAAGCCCATGCCGTACACCATCATGCCGGCGCGCTGCAATTGGTCTGGGCGGTAGCTTCCCGTATATTTTCCGTGTGTTTTTACGGGCTTTTTCCCCGAATACTGCAATAATTCACTAATTTCAAGCTGAACAAAATCGGCGGGGCTTTTTGCAGTCATCAGCCAATAGGCATCCATCGCATAAAAGTACGTGGCCATTTCTTCATTATAGCTTGTAGCAATGCGCATGGCTTCTTCTTGCATGCTTTCAAATTCCGACAAATCGCTTTGCGCAACCAAGTTGATGCGTTGCGGTGTGAGCGGCTGATTTGTTGCGTGATCCCAAAAGGGTAAAATTTCAATGCGCCCTTCTGTGCTGCCCACAATGCGTGCTTGCGGAAAGCGCCCCCCTTGTGGGCGTAAAAAAGCGCCTCTTGCAATGGTTTCGCCTATATCGTACACGGGGGAGGAGGAATGTACCGACATCATGTCTTGTGGTTTTCCTCTTGGTGCTGCACGTTTTTTTCTTGGTGTTTGTTCTTCTGTTTGCAAAAAGAGGAGATATTCTTCGGCCCATTGTTTAAAAATTTCGTGAATGGGCACGCCCCGAAGGTTTTCGCTTTTATCAGCACTTTCTTTGATGGGATTTTCCTTTGGGTCTAAAAAGTCGAACGATGTTTCACTATCTTCGGCCCAGGCAAACACCTCTTGGCGTTCCTCTTCTTGTAAAGACTGCAAAAATTGCATGCTTTCCAGTGCAAGCGGCTCTTGCTGGGGCAACATGTATTGTGCCATTGCCAACAATTCTTCCTTGTGGTCTTGCGGGTTTTCTACCACGGTACGTGCTAAGATATACATTGCAAAATTATTAAAGTGCCAGGCAAAGGCCGGGTTGTCTCGTATACTCATGTTTTTTCTTTTCCTTTCCGGCGGCTATTTGGCACAGTTACGCAAATTTTTTTGTTCGATGTTACCTTTCATCATACCGTTTTTTATGCCTATTTGTCAAGTAAGTTTCCTTGCTTGAAGAACTTGCGCTTTTATGTTATTCTATTGTACAGAACACTGCACCATTAGGGGCTTTTTCCTTTAGCACCTTGAATAGAAAGGACACCATATTTTGGGAAAATTTAATTTTATTACTACAGAAGTACCCGGCTTAATTGTGATTGAGCCCACTGTTTTTGGAGATCATCGTGGCTTTTTTATGGAAACGTATCACCGTGATGAATTTGCCGCTGCCGGTATTTCCGAGCCTTTTGTGCAAGATAACCACAGTATGTCTACAAAAGGGGTGTTTCGTGGGCTTCATTTTCAGCGCGAGCATACGCAAGGGAAACTGGTTCGTGTTATTCGTGGAAGCGTGTATGATGTGGGTGTGGATGTGCGCCCTGGCAGTGCTACATTTGGCCACTGGGTGGGTGTAGAACTGAGCGAAGAGAATAAGCGCCAATTTTACGTGCCCGCAGGGTTTGCCCATGGTTTTTTGGTAACCAGTGATGTGGCGGAATTTACGTATAAATGTACCGATATTTATGACCCCAGCTCGGATGGTGGCATCCGTTTTGATGACCCAAAGCTGGCCATCTCTTGGCCGGATACCGGTGTGCCGATGCAATTAAGTGAAAAAGATCGTGCCTTGCCGGGTTTTGCTGAACAAGATTTTTCTTGTTTTGAAAGGTGGCTATAATCGATGACTGGCCATTTTTCACAAATGTTTGATTCATTCCGAAGATATCAGCACCTTCTTTTGAATTTGGTTCAACGAGACCTTCGTGTAAAATATCGCCGCAGTAGCCTTGGGTTTTTATGGAGTGTGCTAAACCCTGTGCTGATGATGCTGATCATGTCGGCTGTTTTTTCTTATGTGTTTCGTTTTGATATTGAAAATTTCCCGGTATATTTACTAAGCGCACAACTTATTTTTAACTTTTTTAGCAGTGCCACGTCTTCTGCCATGGGCTCTGTGCTGGGATATAGCAGCCTTATCAAAAAAGTATACATACCAAAGTATATTTTCCCGTTTGAGAAAGTGGTGTACGAATTTGTAAATACTTTGTTTACGCTGGTAGCGCTTTTGGTTGTGATGTTGGTAACGGGCGTTACGTTTACCGGTTGGCTTTTGCTTGCACCCATTTGTTTGCTGCTTTTGTTTGTGTTTAACCTTGGGGTTGGGTTGTTTTTGTCGGCAATTATGGTGTTTTTTCGTGATATGCAGCACTTATATGGTGTGCTTCTTGTGGCATTAACGTATTTAACGCCCATTTTTTATCCTGTGGAAATTTTGCCTCCTTGGATGCAATTTGCCGTTCGTTTCAACCCTTTGTTTTGGTATGTTTCTATGTTTCGCTCGCTGGTTTTGTATGGCACGGCCCCCACATCTACTATGTGGTTGTGCACAGGGGTTTGTAGTGTTTTTTCTATTCTTTTGGGGCTTTTCGTATTTAAAAAGAATCAAGACCGGTTTATTTTACATTTGTAAGCGTTTGCTTTGCGCGCAGGAGGCCTGTTTATGTCCAAAGTAATGATTGAAGTAAAAAATGTAACCATGCGTTTTAATATGGCCAAAGAAAAAGTGGATAGTTTAAAAGAATTTTTTATCCGCCGCGCAAAAGGAACCTTGAAGTTTGAGGAATTTTTGGCCTTAAAAAATGTTTCGTTAACGGTGGAAAAAGGGGATGTTTACGGCCTTGTCGGGCTGAACGGATCGGGGAAATCCACACTTTTAAAAATTATAGCCGGCGTGATGAAGCCAAGCCAGGGCTCGTGCCATGTGTACGGCAGTGTGGCCCCTTTAATTGAGCTTGGCGCCGGGTTCGACCCAGACCTTACTGCACGAGAAAATGTGTTTTTAAACGGCACCGTCCTTGGCATGAGCCCTGCTTTTTTAAAAGAGCATATGGAGTATATCATAGAGTTTTCGGAACTTCATGAATTTATGGATGTAGCTGTGAAAAATTTTTCCTCAGGCATGGTGGCACGCCTTGCGTTTTCTATTGCCACTGTGATGGATCCGGATATCTTAATTTGCGACGAAATTTTGTCTGTGGGAGATTTTCTATTTAAAGAAAAATGCCAAAAACGCATTGAAGAACTCATTGCGGGTGGTACAACGGTTTTGCTTGTAAGCCATGATATTGGTGTGGTGGATGAACTTTGCAACAAGGCCTGTTGGCTTAGCCGTGGCAAAGTGGTGGCACAAGGTAGTTGTGCTGGTGTGGTAAAAGAGTATCAAGACCATGCCCGTGAAGCTCGTTCAATCGAAGAACAAAGCGAGCAACCTGCGCCAAAAGAAGAGCCTGCAGTGCCTGTATATGAGCGCCCGGCAACCATAAAAATTTGCGAAGATGGGGAAGAAGCGGGGTAGAATAGCCCCAGTTTTCCCAAAATAAAATACGTATTACTACGTTTAAGCAGTGCCATGAAAATGGTAGCTGCTTTTTTTGTGCAACCATTTTTACAAATAATTGGGGTTGAATTTGCCGCCAAGCATGTAAATAGGATATGACAATACTTACATTTTCTTTACCAGTTTATGCAAGTTTATGTTTTTTTTTTGAAATTTTACTATACTAAATAGTGATTACCACAGGGGTTTCTATGAGATTTTTTATGAATATTGATAAACATGAGGTGGCAGACACAATGTTTGGGGTTAAAAGTGTTCAATATAAAATTAAAGCAACAAAGCCACAGCTTGTGGTTCGTGTTAAATTTCCACAAGAACAGTTAAATACACGCGCTTTTAATTACATCACAACAAACCCATTTAAATTTTTTATGACGCCACGGCAACTGTCAAAAACAACATTAGAATATTCTTGCCTACAAAGCAAAGCGTTGAATGGTAGTTTAAAAACCCTCCATTCCCGCTATGATTTTTTTTGTATTATGCTGCAAACAGTGCTTATTTTTAAAATCGCTTTGGTAGATACCGGCCTTTCGGCAAACCATTTTGTGTTAGATTTGCGATACGTATTTATACACGAAAACACAAAAGATTTACATTTTTTATATGTGCCACTTCAGGAAGAACCCACCAAAAAAAACTGTTTACACACTTTTTTACATGAAATAGCACGGGAAATTTACGTAGAGGATCGCGAAGGGTTTTTGCCCGGATTTTTACATTTTCTTAACCATGATACAAGCGAAAGTGTGCAAAATATCGATCGCATTATTCATTATATCCTTGAAAAAGAACCAGGGCTGGATTTGTTAATGGATGACCCACAAATAAAAAAGAGTGGGTTTCTTACGGATAAGCCTGTAAAAAAATTAGAGCATGAACAAGAAAAACAGCAGGCGATACAAACCCAATTTGATGATATTAATACAGAATTGTTTAAACAGCAACCTACCAATGCCGGAATTTCATTGGGGAACCCCTCTCACTGCATCCCATCACCAGACACCATGGGCGACACTTCGCTGTTGCATATGCCATTTGAAGGAAAACAGTTGGAAGATACTTCCCTGTTAAGCCACCCCGAAGGCACAACAGCATCGATGCGTCGTGTGACAACTAGCGAAGTGATTCTTATTTCAAAGCCGGTGTTCTTTTTAGGAAAAGACAATACACAGGTGGATTATGTTGTGCAAGGAAACACTGCAATCAGCCGCACCCATGCCAAAATTATAGAAAAAAGTGGCCGATGGTTTCTGCAAGATTTAAACTCAAAAAATCATACGTATGTAAATAGTGTTTGCCTGGCACCACTTCAGGAAGTGCCTTTACAAGACGGGCAGTCTGTGTGGCTGGCAAATGAGGAATTTGTATTTACATGCGTATCACATGGCCAACCGGGAGGGTTTTTTTGATGAATTGTGTGATTGCGGCTGATACAGATGTGGGGCTTGTAAAACAAATAAACCAAGACAGCCTGCTTGTGAAACGTGCACAAAATGGGCCTACAGAAGTTGTGATGGCACTTGTGTGCGACGGCATGGGTGGTTTTGCCAAAGGAGAGCTGGCCAGTGCCACGGTGGTACGCGAATTTGCTGCCTGGTTTGACCATGTTTACCCAATGCAATGCAAACAAAAAAGCTTGCATGCCATTGCCGGTGAGTGGATACAACTTTTAAAGGCAGTAAACAAAAGGATTTTACAACATACGGCAAACACCGAAACGCAAATGGGCACCACCTTCTCTGGTATTTTAATGCGCAACAATGAATATATGGCTGTGCACGTGGGTGATTCTCGCATATACAAAATAGACACCTCTATTACACAAATTACCATAGACCAAACTTTTGTAGCACGTGCTGTGGAAGAAGGCACCATGACATTGGACGAGGCTAAAATAGATAAACGACGCAACATGTTGTTGCAATGTGTTGGTGCTTCGCCCGAACTGAATCCGGCCATTTATGAAGGTACTTTAGACGGGGCCGTGTTTATG
>CAYJJT010000012.1:11460-15685 GCA_964370575.1 uncultured Muribaculaceae bacterium
GCTTTGCTCGGATGGGTTGCAACATGAATTGCGCCAAGAGGAAATACAAACGGCTTTAAACCCGTTTGTATTACAAGAAAAACAACAAATGCACAGCCAAATTCGTGGCTTGATAAATACAGTGAAAGCACGAAATGAGCGGGACAATATCTCCGCTATTGTTATTAAAACAAGCTAAGAGGTGACTTTGTGGCAACAACAGTGGGAACCATTATCAATGGTAAATACGAGATATTAAAGCAGATAGGCAAAGGCGGCATGTCGGTTGTGTATCTTGCAATGGATATAAAAATTAACAAACAGTGGGCCATTAAAGAAATTGTGCGGCGTGGGCGCGGCGAAAATGACCTTGTAATAGAAAACAGCCTACGCGCCGAAGCCGAGATGATGAAAAAACTGGCGCACCCTGCCTTGCCCACCATTGTGGATATCATCGAAACAGACACGGTTATTCAAGTTGTAATGGACTATATCGAGGGCGAATCTTTAGATAAAATTTTGCTGGAACAAGGGGCGCAGCCCGAAGATGTGGTGCTGGACTGGGCAAAACAACTTTGCGATGTGCTGGGATATTTGCACTCACGCAAGCCGGCCATTATTTATCGCGATATCAAGCCGGGCAACGCAATGCTTAGCCCCGAAGGCTATATTAAAATGATTGATTTTGGCATCGCACGCGAATATAGGGAAGATGGCCAGGCCGATACCGTGCTGCTGGGCACAAAAGGATATGCCCCGCCCGAACAATATGGTGCAAAACAAACAGACGGTCGTTCTGATATTTTTTCTCTTGGCATGACGATGTATCACTGTTTAACAGGAATGGATCCCCGCCGAAATGATTTTGAATATCGCCCTGTGAGGCAGATACGGCCGGATTTATCGGACGGAATTGAAGCCATTATTCATCGGTGCATAGAACTCGATCCCGATAGTCGCTATCAAAATTGTGCCGAGCTTATGTACGACCTAGAACATCCAGACCTAATTACAAAAGGGTATAAAAAACGGCAAAAACGTAAATTAAGCCTTTTTGTTGCATCTTTTGGGTTAAGTGTGGTGTTGTGTGTGGGCGGTGTGGTGTGCTCTATGATGGGTACATCCATCAACAACAACGATTATGACAATCTTGTATCTATTTTGCCATCAACGGCCCTTGCAGAAAAAGTGGCCTTGCAATTTATCCAAATAACCCTTTGGCATACATGCGCCTTTTAGAGGCATACGAAGATGCAGGTTTGTTTAGCAAAGCAGAAAACGACACTTTCTTAGCGTTGTATAACAAAAATCAAGATTTCTTTGCCACCGACAGCGTAGAACATGCCGAATTATTATATCAAATTGGCCGGATGTATTTTGGTTACTATACAGAAGCCGATGGCTCGATTAGTTATTCAAGCCGTGTGCAAAAAGCACTTCCGTTTTTTGAGCAACTCGTCATCAACGAATCTCTTTCGCCCGATTTTGAAAATATTACCATTGCAAACTGTTACTATCAAATTTGTTATTTTTATGATGAGTATATTTTAGACAATGTGCAAGTGCAAGAGGCCTCGCAAGAAAGCTATTTGGAGCTGTTTTCTGTAATAGAGCAAACAATTGAAGAGGTAGAAGGTGCCAGCCCATACGACCAACTTTCTTTTTATAATGCGGTTTTTATGCTTTTATACGATCAACGCGCAAATTTGGTTTCGATGCAAGTTCCCTTAGAGCAAGTGTTGGCATTGTTTGATACTGTATACGAAAAAGCAACGGCCCTTACGGTACAAAAAGAACAATCGCAATTGTTGCAAAATGAAATTAATACAAATTATGAAGAATATAGGCAGTCGATTGAGCGCGCTTATACAAATGCGGCGGAAAGGGAATAAGCATGGCAAATACGTTACACCTTGTTTCAACTATTTTATTTGTATTGGCCATTGCATTTTTTCTCGCGTCTGTAACAATGTGGTTTGTTCTTAAAATCCCGGCTGTATACAACGATTTAACAGGTAAAACAGCGCAAAAAACCATTGAACAATTACGAGAGCAAACCGGTGCCAAACGAAAAAGAGCCACATACGCAGCAAAAAACAGTGGGACCTTAGAAAACAAAAAAGAATTTTCCGGCCTCACCACAGGGAATATACCGCCCACAGAAGCATTGCCGCAACAAATGATCGGCAATGTATTGCCGCCCACAGAAGCGTTGCCACAACAGAGGAGCAGCAATGCGATGCCGCCCACGGAAATGCTTTCGCACGGCAGTGCGGGCAATGTGTTGCCGCCTACGGAAATGCTTTCGCACGGCAATGCGGGCAATGTGTTGCCGCCCACGGAAATGCTTTCACACGGCAATGCGGGCAATGTGTTGCCACCTACGGAAATGCTTTCGCACGGCAATGCGGGCAATGTGTTGCCACCTACGGAAATGCTTTCGCACAACACGGTTCCAACGCAGCAAACTTCGTTGTTATCCAACAAAGAGGACTGGTTGCTGCTTGAAGATATTATGATCATTCATACAGATGAGACATTATAAAAATACGAATAGAAATATGATGTGGAGGAAGAAGCAACAATGAGAGATGTAAAACGCGGATTTTTGGTGAAAATGAGTGCGGTAATCTTAGCGGTATTGCTGTTTATGGGCACCTGGCAGGGGGTTGCATTGCCGGCTTTTGCAGCGGCAGGTAGCATCACAGATGCCGTAACCATCACGGTTAAAGACACAAACGGCACACCACTGGAAGGTGTTGAACTAAGTTACACCATCTATGATACAAATACGCCAGGCACAGCAACGGCAGGCACCACAGATGCCGATGGTGTGTTTTCCATTTTAGATTCTGCAACGTTTGAAGATGGCCGTTACGGTGTTACCGTTGCACCAAAAACGGATATTGCAGGATATTACAATTATGCCGGCATTTTAGCAGAGCAAACCATCACCAGTGCCGATGAAAACATCGACATTGTTCTCACACCCATTGCAGGCATCACTCTTACACCAAACAGTGGGCCTTACACGGGCGAAGCCATCACGCTTGTTTCTCTTGAGGGAACAGTGACCTCGGTTACGTATACTGTAAAACAAGGTGATGTAGAAGTGCTTCCCGCACAAGCCGATATTCCCACAATAATAGCCGCCGGCACGTATACAATTGAAGCACGTGTAACAACAGATAGTGGCAGCGGCTTGCTTACCACCACCACCACCATTTCAAAAGCAACACCAACAATAGCATTTAATAATACAGCCTATACAGCCGGGGGTACCTCCAGTGTAGAAATAGCCACCCCCCCACAAACCTTTGATTTTACTGCCACCGTAACCGGCGGTGAAACAGGCGCCACCATTGCTTATGCAAGAACGGGAGACACCGCCTATGCTACAATGACAGACGAAGAGCTAAGTGTAACAGGGCCGGGCCAATTTGTGGTAACAGCCTCTGTGGCAGAAACGGCAAACTATGCTGCAGCATCCGTTTCGCACACATTAAATGTTACACCGGCAGCAGGAACCGATTTACTGGATTTTGATGGAACACCACCCAGCACGTATGTGTTTGGTGCTGGGCGTGGTATCATTTCAAGCGTAATCGCCGAAAAAACATTCGATATTGATGACGGCATCATTTCGTATGATATAACCGGTGCTGCTGATATTGGCGTTACCATTGACAGAACCTCGGGCAGAGTTTCCATTTCTGATTATGCAAAATTAGCACAGGCGCTTACAGCGGCCTCGTCTTCCACCCTTTCTGTAACTGTCACAGCTTCTAAAACGGCCAGCACCAATGGTGTATTTGCCGCCGCAACAGACAGTTATGCCGTTGCTATTGAATTTGCCGAAGCCCCGGCTGGCCTAACCGAAGACGATTTTGAGAAAAGCGGCCCAGTTGCAGAAGGCGGCTGGTATACAAACACCGTTTCCGTAATGGGCAGTGCAGCCTTAAGCGGCTACCGCTTGTCTCAAGATGCCCTTGCCTTTTCTTCTGAAACATATATCAGAGGTGATGGCGAAACAGAATATTTTGTGTATTTACAAGAAACCACATCGGGCGAAATTACACAGCGCGTTAGCATTGGCACCATTAAAATAGATACCGTAGCCCCCGACGAAAGCCAAATGTGGATGACGTATTCCACCGCTGTAAACGAATTGCCCGAACAAGGCAGTGGCGGCCCCACTTTTGGTTTTTACAACGACGCTGTAACCGTAACTTTCCATGCCGTGGAT
>CAYJJT010000012.1:15695-20659 GCA_964370575.1 uncultured Muribaculaceae bacterium
CCATCCCAGATGTCAGCGTTGACCAACTGCGTGGCAACATTTCGTTTAAAGCATACGATTTGGCAATCCCCAGCCGTAGCAACACAAATTTTGTTTACAGCAGCACATTAAACAACGGCACACAAAACGACAACCACGTGGTGGTGGTAGACAATGTGCCGCCCGAACTTGCCGAAGTAAAAATGACAGTGCCTGTGGAAACTTCGGGTACAACCAATTATTACAACAGCACCTTTGTAATGGACATCACGATAAAAGAAGCAAACTTTTTTGCCGAAAATATCACGGTGTTGATTTCTAAAAATAACGAAACAGCTGTAGAACAAACGCTTACGTGGGTTGCCGGCGTAGGAGATACACAAAAAACTTCTTTCAGTCTCACCGACGATGGCCAGTACCGCATCACGATTCAAGCAAAAGACTATTCCGGAAATATCATGAGTTCTTACACCAGTGGGCTTATTGTTTTGGATACCATCGCACCTACCATTGAAGCAAATTATAGCGCCGCAAACAACACCATTGGAAATGAACGATACTACAATGCAGATGCTTCTTATATTTTAGAAATTGTTGAAACAAACTTCCATGCAGAAGACGTGGAAATTGCAATGGAACGCGATGGTGTGGCCGTTGCTGTTCCGTCTGTTCAGTGGACCTCCAGTGGCAACCGTCACACCGGTGTAATCCCCATTTCCGCCGCACAAAACCATGAAAACGACGGCGTATATTCCATAGAAGTAAACTACACAGACCGCTCTACCCATGCTGCACAAGGGGTGCGTTCTACCCCTATCATTATGGATACAATCTTGCCGGTGCTTACACTTTCGTACAACACAAATGACGCGGTGCAAACCTTAACAGACAACCAAAACAACGCCCGCGAATATTATGCCAACACACGCACAGGCACCTTGCAAATTGAAGAATTAAACTTTAACCCAAGCGATGTGGAAATTTTAATTACCGCCACAAACGCAGCCGGCGACACCTTAAATACAACCACCTTGGTGCCACAAGGCAACTGGACAAGTGAGGGCATTGTACACCGTTTGTCGTTGCCTTTTGAAAGCGATGCAAACTATACGATTGATTTTAAATATTTAGACAAGGCCAAAAACAGCATTGAAACATTCCAAAAACAATATTTCACTGTGGATACGGCCAAACCAACCGGTTTGTCGGTGCAATATAGCAGTGGCATTTTAGACACAAACGTGGCCGGACAAGCCTATACCTTCTATAACGAGCCTGTCACTGTCACCATTTCGGCCGATGATATCACTGCCGGTGTGCACGAATTTAACTATAGCTATCTGCGTGCACCAAGTGTAAGTGGCATCAATGCCGAAGTGCTAAACAGAGCCATTGCTGAGGCAGAAATTCTCTATTCAGGCTCACGTGCTACCACACGCTTTACCGTGCCATCTTCGGCACTTGGCCCAAACAACCAATTCCACGGATACATTCGCTTTACCGCTGTCGATCGTTCCGAAAACAACAGCTTGCTCGAGGATGCCCAGCGCCTTGTGGTAGACAACATTTCGCCCGTTGCCACTGTAACATACAGCGACCCTGTAAATACAGAGGGCAGCATCTCTTATTACGATGGTGATGTGCGTGCCACCGTGGAAATTAAAGAAGCAAACTTTTTCCCGGAAGATGTAACCGTGCGTGTGCAAAACCTTGATGGTGGCGATTTATCTGTAACCCCCACTTGGAGCATTGGCCCCGAAACACAAACCGGTACATTCACAATTACGGCCGATGGCGACTATATTGTGCACATCAGCTACCGCGATAAATCCACCAATGTGATGGTGGAATATACATCCGACCAACTCACGGTAGACACAGAGCGGGAGCCTGCCGTCATCACCATCAATGGCGATGACGCCGATGGCATGGCATTTCGTGAGGCAATTGTGCCGGGCATTAGCTTCAATGATGCCAATTTCGATAACTATGAAGTAACTTTATTGCGCACACGCTACGACACGCGCGAAGAAGATGTAACCGAAGATTTAATGAGCACCGGTATTGCTGTGAACGAAGAAGGGGGCGATGGCTCGTTTGCCGATTTTGAGCGCATTCAGGCAAACGATGGCATTTACACCTTAAATGTAGAAATAACCGATAAAGCCGGCCACCAAGAAGAGAGCAGCATTGTGTTTACAGCCAACCGTTATGGCTCGGTGTATGTATACAACGATGTATTAAGTGCCCTTATTGCAAACGGCGGGCAGTATGTGCAAGCGGTAGATAATAACTTACAAATTACCGAATACAATGCCGATCGTCTTGTAGAAGACTCCCTCAATATCAATATTACAAGGGACGGCCGCCCACTGAGTGACGTAGCTTTTGATGTAAGCCCCACAATGAACGAAAACACAAATGTGGGCAGTAGTGGTTGGTTCCAATACGATTATGATATCAGTGCCGCAAACTTTGCCGACAGTGGTGTGTATAATATCAACGTATCTTCGGCCGATGCCACAGGCAATACGCCCGATAATACAAGCCAAGAAGGCATGGACATTGAATTTTTTGTAGACAGCATTGCGCCGGAAATCAGCAGCATCACAGGGCTTGAAGAAAGCATTATCAACGCGCCTGAGGCCCCGGTACAAGTGCAAATTTTCGATAACTTAGGCTTAAAATCGGTGGCTGTGTATGTAAATGGGCAGCTGATGGGCGAGCCGGTTACCGATTTTGGAAACGATGCCAACCATTACAACGCCAGCTTTGTGCTTGGCGAGCAAAATAGCGAACAAACGGTGCAGTTTGTGATAGAAGACCGCGCGGGCAATATCACTGATACAAATTCCGAAACTTTTACAAGTGCTTTTGCCTTCGAGCCAAGCGTTGTAGTTTCCACCAATTTCTTCGTACGCTGGTTTGCCAACACACCCTTGTTTATCGCCAGCATTGTGGGTATTGTGCTTGTGGGCGGCGGTGCAGTAGCCGCTGTGGTGCTTATTCAAAAACGGCGCATGGGTGTTTAGGCAACATTGGCAAGAAAGGACGAAAAAACGTGCAAAAAGTAAGTGAAAGCAACCTGATAGCCGAGTATTCGGGCGAGCAGTGTTTTTCCTATTTGTTGGCAGACAACAACTTATTTTTAAACACCGCCTACAAGGTGATGTGCCTACAAGAAAACAAAGGGCTTGTTCCTTGCCGAAAACTGCTTTGGAACGGACAAATAGAGCTTTTATATGAAACAGGTAGCGCGTTTTCATTTGCCAATATGCTTAGCAACATCGACGATGCCACCTTTTTGCAAACGGTTTGCCAGGTGGTGTCTGTGTTGCTTTCCATTCAAAATATAGATTTTTTATCGCACAACAATGTGGTTATTCAGTTCGATAAAATATTTGTAAACCAAAAAACAAAACAAGTGCAGCTGGTGTATTTGCCCTTATCGCGCACCTTGTATACAGATGAAAGCAGCGTGGAAAAAGAGTTGCGCGCGGCCTTGCTAGATGTACTTGCCGAAAAACAACACTTAAACACCCAGCGTTTGGCGCCGCTGATGCATCACCTCTCTTTGGGGACATTGGGCTTACAAGAATTGTATCAAGTGACCCAAAACAATGTATTTCCAGCCAATACTTCACCGCAAAATCCCATACCAAACGAAGTGCCACCCGTGCCCCAGTCCATCGCACAAAACCTGCAAATTGTGGGCCTTGGCCCCTTGGCACAATTGCGCTTTTGTATAAATGCACAGCGTTTTGTGATGGGGCGCAACCCACACACAGCGCATGCCTGCCTGCAGGGAAACAATGCCGTAGGGCGCGAACATTGCGAGATTGTTTTACAAAACAATGCTTATTATGTGAAAGATTTAAACAGTACCAACGGCACTTTTCTAAACGAAAACCGCCTAATGCCACAGCAGGCGTATCCGTTGAATGAGGGAGACGTGCTGCGTGTGGCCAATTGTGAATTCAAGGTATACGCACAATAGAAAGGGGCGGCATGTGGGAAAGAAAAGAGTTTTGCTTGTAGATACCGAAATCCAATATCTCTCGCTTATGAAGCACCGGCTTTTACACGATTATCATGAATCTATTGATTTAGAAATTATTACAAATCCATATTTTTTTGAAGAACAATTCAGCCAGCCACAGCACGTAGATATTTTAATTATCAATAAAAATCTTTACACTCCTGCCTTGCAGCGCCACAATATTGGCAGTGTGTTGCTTCTTGCCGAACAACAAGAAGAACATACGCAAGAGTTAGGCGTCGATTCGATTTTTAAATACAATAATATCTCAGAAATTTTAGAAAAGATTGCCACAAATGGCAATTTAGACCTTCATCCAAAATTAGAGCCCAGCAAAATCATCACAGTGTGCTCCGGCCCTGGTGGCACGGGTAAAACCACACTGGCATTGGGGCTTTGTAGCCATTTGGCACAAAATCATAAAAGTGTTTTGTACATCAACGCAGCCCATATACACAGTTTTCAATGTTTATTAAACGACAAAAGCACATTATCTTCTGCAGATATTTACCAAAAATTGACATTGCCAAATGGGGAATTACATGCAGGGCTGCGGCCCTTATTGCGACAAGAGGGATTTTATTATCTACCGCCCTTTCAAAATGCATTGTTGTCGATGAGTTTAAAAAAAGACATATATTCGCGTATTGTACAGGCAATGCAACAAGCCGGGGAGTTTGAGTACATCATTGTAGACACCGAGGGTGGCTTTGATGAAGAAAACGCCCAGCTGATCAACATGGCAAGCCGTGCTTTGGTGGTAATCACACAGGCAAATGCCTCACTGTTTGCCACAATGGCCTTACTTTCAAATATTCATTCTGCCTATGCAGAAAAATATGCCTTTGTTTGTAACAAATACAAAGAAACCGAGCACAATGCTTTACTGAATGTAAATGCACAAATACCCTTTACATTAGGCGGTTATGTAAATTACCTAGAACAA
>CAYJJT010000012.1:20669-21441 GCA_964370575.1 uncultured Muribaculaceae bacterium
ATACGACAATATGAATGCCGCGGCATTTGGGCAAGTTCCCGACATTCAAAAATTGGCCGTTTTATTGCTGTAAACAGGAGGAATAAACCATGGAAAAAGAACGAATCCATGTTATATTTGTAATGCACGACCGAAAAGAAAGCGTGGATTTAGACATTCCACTGGACATCAGCGCACAAGAGCTGATAACCGGCTTAAAACATGCGTATGCCCTTAGTATTGATTTAAGTGATTTGCGCCACTGCTTTTTAAAGGCCGAAAACCCATTTTCTCTTCTGCGTGGAAATAAAACGCTGGCAGAATATGGCATCAAAAATGGCACAAAGATACATTACACGGGGTAATATAAAATGGCGGATAAATATAAACTTACAATATATGCAAAAAACCTTTATAAAGAAATAGAAATTTCGCATGATATTAAGCAATTTAAAGTGGGCACAAATACCGAGTGCGATGTGCGTCTACGCAAAAATTTATTTTTCGAACCATTTGAACTAAGCCTTTACCCAAAGGACGACCACTTTGTTTTGATGTGCTCGCCCGGGCTATATATCACAACGGGCGATGCGCGCAAACTTGTTACGGTAGAACTGTGGCACGGCAGTGAATTCGGCGTGATGTATCAAAACACCGACACAAGCGTGTTTGATGTGAGCTTTGCCATTGACTTCGACAGTGAAAACAAACGCTTTGAGCGTGTGTTTAAGTTGCCCGATCATACCAAAATCAGCATTGGCAGCAGCAATGATTGTAGCTTGGTTTTGCGCAG
>CAYJJT010000012.1:21451-21941 GCA_964370575.1 uncultured Muribaculaceae bacterium
CAAGTTTGAACAAAATTATCTAGTGTATTTTCAAATAAACGGGTAAGAGGCCACATTACAATTACATATCACACAGTATGGTGTGTATTTAAATGGAATCCGTGTTCGTGGCGCGGAAACCCTGAAAAACGGCGATTTCTTATCAATGGGCGATTATAGTTTTTGCTATAAAGGCAAGCTACTTTGGACAGAAATCCGCGATGATATGATAGGACAAGGCCTACCCGTGGTGGATTTTCCCACACTGAAGTCTTATCCGAAATTCATTAGAAACACGCGCGTGCAACTGGTGCTAGATGATGAAAAAATTGAAGTGCTTGACCCACCTGCAAAGCCGCAAAAACCACGGAACAACCTATTAACGCGGTTAATTCCATCACTTGGTATGGTGGGCATCTCCATTGTAATGGCACTTTTTGGCGGATATATGATTATTTTCAGCCTTTTGTCTGCCTCAATGGGCATCATTACTGCCGTGGTTGGACTGGTG
>CAYJJT010000013.1:0-21390 GCA_964370575.1 uncultured Muribaculaceae bacterium
TCATAACTATAACCAGTAATATGCTCTTTATCTTCAGGATATCTTAAAATAAATCCATATTTATGAGCATTATCAATTAACCATTTATATTCATCACTTTCATGGAAATTTTGATTTGTAGCATTGTAAGTAATTATGTCTAATCCCAAACCAGATTGATGTTCACTATGTCCGGCTCTAGCAGCAACTGTATCCGCATAATCACTACCACTAATATTACTTATGTTATCGTGTACAGCTTGTTGATTATCATAACTTCTATATCCAGAATTAATTATTAATGTTAAATCTTCTTCTTTGGCAGCGTTATACATTGCTTTAAAAGCATCATAAGTACTTTTACTAATTGTATTATCCCCATAACCATGAGTTTTAGAAACAGAAACTATATCTTCCGGAGTGTAATTTTCAGATAAAGAATTATATTTGTTTACTAACATTAATTCATCTTTAGAAGTATCAACTTCTTCAATATCAGAATAATATTCTTGATCGCGATTAACATTAACCATTGTTATAACCTCTTTTAAACTTAAACTAGGATTATCTTCACTATATTGTAGGTAATTTTCTAACTTATCAAAAATAAAATATTTTTGAATTAAAACTTCAGGAATTTCTTTGTTATATTCTAAGAGCATAATCGCATCTAGCTCCGAATCATTAGTCTTATTAAAGATAGTCTCTATCTCTTCTTCTGTATACCCTAATTCTAACATTTTGTAAGTATCACTCATACGATATGTAATAGTATTAACTATATAAATTATTAAAAGAATTAGTATAATAAATATAGTAATAGCTAATTTACCTTTTTTGGACATTTTAAACTTTTTTTTCTTATTCATATTATCACCTTAATTAAATTATATATAAAATTCATATTATAAGCAAGAAGTATAAATAATATATGTTTATTCATATTAATAAAGGTGATCAATATGGAAATTTTACTATCAGCGTTTTTTATCTTTTTAGCTAGAATATTAGATGTATCAATAGGTAGTGTTAGAATTATTTTCTTGAGTAAAGGTAATAGTAAACTAGCTAGTATTTTAGCTTTTTTTGAAATGCTAGTATGGTTATTAATAGCTCGAGATGCACTAGAAAATAGTAATAATGGATTAATTGTAATAGCTTATTGTTTAGGTTATGCTGTTGGAACTTATGTTGGAAGTTATTTATCTGAAAGATTTATAAATGGTATGTTTGGGATCCAAGTTGTAACTTCCAAAATATTAGTAGATGAACTTAAAAGTAAAGGCTATGGTCTAACAAATGTTAAAGTAACTAATGATAAGTATATGTTGTTTATA
This sequence comes from uncultured Muribaculaceae bacterium, assembly GCA_964370575.1. Classification (GTDB taxonomy): domain Bacteria; phylum Bacillota_I; class Bacilli_A; order RF39; family UBA660; genus MGBC107952. The sequence continues at coordinate 1,317 of CAYJJT010000013.1, forward strand.
CAAGTTGACAAGAGTAGAGTTAAAGAACTTTATAAATTGATTAATAAATATGACAAAAAAGCATTTATAAGTGTTAATGATACAAAACAAGTGATAAATGGTTATTTTAATAAATAAATTGTAGAATAAAATTGCTTATAAATCATAATTTTAAGTAGAGGTGAATTATGAAAGTATTATCTAAGATATTAATAGTATTTTGTTTATTACCGACAATTGTATTGGCTGATACTACAATGACTGTGGATAATGAAGTTAGTCTTGCAGAGGAAAGTAAAAGTGTAATTATGATTGAAGCTAGTACTGGAGAAATATTGTTTGAAAAAGAAAGTGATATTAAACTTGCTCCAGCAAGTATGACAAAGATGATGAGTTTGTTGCTTATTATGGAAGCTATTGAATCTAATCAAATAAAATTAGATGATATAGTTACAGTTAGTGAAAATGCATCTAGTATGGGTGGTAGTCAAATTTTACTAGAAACAAATGAGCAGATGAGTGTTGATGATCTTATCAAAGGAATAAGTATAGCAAGTGGAAATGATGCGACAGTAGCGTTAGCTGAATTTATTGCTGGTAGTGAAGAAGAATTTGTAAATATGATGAATGAAAAAGCAAAAGAGTTAAATCTTAAAAACACTAATTTTGTTAATTGTCATGGATTAGATGCAGTAAATCATTATTCAACAGCAAGCGATATGAGTTTGATTGCTAAAGAATTAGTAGATCATGAAAAAGTACTTGAATACTCAAGTATTTATGAAGATTATTTAAGAGAAGATACTGATCGTAAAATATGGTTGGTTAATACAAATAAATTAGTAAGATTTTATGATGGTGTTGATGGTTTAAAAACGGGATATACAGAAGAAGCTGGATATTGTTTAACTAGTACTGCAGAAAAAAATGGTATGAGGTTAATAACTGTTATTATGGGTTCACCATCAAGTGAAGTGAGAAATGCTGAAACTACGGAACTTTTAAATTATGGATTTAATAATTATAAAATTCAAACATTAATTAGTAGTAGTGAAGTATTAGGAAAAATATTAATTGATAAAGGAACAGAGAAATATGTTGACATAAAACCTGTTGATGATGTTAATGTAGTGATAAAAAAGAATGAAAAAGAACTAGTAAGTAATTATGAAATTAATATTGATGCAATTGATGCTCCGGTAAAAACAGGAGAAACAGTTGGAGAAATGATCGTTAAAGTAGAAGGTTATGATGATATGAAAATGTATCTTACTGTTACAGATGATGTAGAGAAAGCAAATATATTGCAATTATTTACAAACACTATTGGTGATATATTTAAGGGGAGTTTATTTTTTTAAAAGCATTTATATAAATGCTTTTTTATTATATATATGTTAAAATTATAATAGGTGATAAAATGACTTATAAAATAGATGGTATTAGCTATAATGTTGAAATTGTAAAGAAAAAAAATAAAAATACTTATATAAGAGTTAAAGAAAACAATATTATTTATGTAACTACTGGTCGTTTTACTACTAAAAATTTTGTTTTAAAGTTATTAAGTGAAAATGAAAAAGCTATTAAAAAAATGATAGAAAAAAATAATAGTAAACAAAAAAAAGAACAAGACTTTTACTTGTTAGGAAATGTCTATGATATAATAGAAGTAGCAAGTTTAAAAAAGATTGAAATAGTAGATAATAATGTTTATATACCTAATCAAAAATATTTAGACAAATGGTTAACAAAAGAAATTAATAAGTTATTTAATAAAAGATTAGAAATAATGTATGAACTATTTACAGAAGATATTCCATTTCCTAATTTACGAATTAGAACTATGAAAACTAGATGGGGTGTTTGTAATCGTAGTAATAATACAGTAACATTAAATACAAATTTATATAAATATAACATTGAATGTTTAGACTATGTAATAGTTCATGAACTAGCTCATTTTATTCATTTCGATCATTCCAAAAATTTTTGGAATGTAGTAGAAAAATATTGTAAAAATTATAAAAAAATAAGAAAAATGTTAAAGGAGTAATTATGAAAGAAATAAAAAAATTTATAAGTTTAATATTGATTTTTATACTATTTACTGCTTTACTTTTACCAAAAGTGGATGTTAGTGCGAAAACATTGGGTGAATTAAAAGAAGAGTTACGCAAGGTAGAAGAAGAATATCAAAATGCAGAACAAGCAGAACAGGATAAAGAAAATCAAATTGATATTAATAATGAAACTATCACGCAAATAGAATTAGAAGTTAGTGAAGCTGAAAAAGATATGGAACAATTAGCTAATGAAATCGAAGCGTTGAATATAAAAATTGAAAAGAAAGAAAAAGAACTAAAAAATTTAATTAAATTTTTAGGTCAAAATGAAAATTCAAATACATATTTAACTTATGCTTTTGGTGCTGATGATTTAACAGAATTTATTTACCGAGTTTCTGTTGGTGAGAAATGGGATTAATACAATGAAAGTTAAATTTAAGATATTAAAAATTTAGTAGAATAAATAAAAATTAAAACTATAGAGTTAGAGACGACTCAAGATAAGTTAGAAGAAGATAAAAAGAGATTAGATGAAGAAATTAAGAAATTAGGAGCAGAATTAAGCGACATTGCTTTTATTAAAATTGATACAGCTGAAGAGATAAGATTACAAAAAGAAGCGATTGAAGTTTTAGAGTCAATTGGGTGTAAAGATAATGAAGATATAAATAGTTGTGGAGATAAATTACCGAGTGATACAGCTTTTTTAAGACCGATGGAAAATGCTTATGTTACTAGTGAATATGGTTATCGTTGTTTAAATGGAGTATGTGCATTTCATGAAGCGATTGATATGAGTACTGTTAGTAAAACTGGAGATATTTATTCGGCAGCTAATGGTATTGTTATAGGAACAAGAGTAAAGTCTAGTTGTGGAGGAAATGTAGTTTTTATTATTCATGAAGTTAATGGTAAAAAGTATACTACAGAGTATGCTCACCTTAGAACAATAGATGTAACAATTGGTCAAACAGTTACAAAAAATACTGTAATAGGAACTATGGGAGGTAATAAATATACTGAAACATGGGATAATTGTAGTGAAGTAGCTCATTTACACTTTGGAATTGCAGAGGGACATTATTTAAAAGATTATTATAGTAATGATACTTTTATTGCGAATACATTTGATCCTAGAGAAATTATAAATTTTCCTTGGACAGGTGGAAGTGTTGATCCATTTGGTGATCGTTATGAAAAATATTAAAATATTTGCTAAAATGTGATAAAATTAGACAAGAACTTAAGTTATATTTAACTTGGTGATAAAATGAAAGTTAAAATTATAGATGAAGCACATGAATTAGATTTGCAAAAAGCAGTAAATAAATTTTTAGATGAATGTGAAGATGAAGTAGTAGATATTAAATATAATGTTGCTATGGGAGTATGTGGTGAAGAACAGTTATATTGTTTTTCAGCTTTAATAATGTATCAAAGGAAGTGATTGAATGAAGAAAAATAGTTTTTTTGAAGGAGCTATGATTGCAACAGCAGCAATCTTTATATGTAAAATAATAGGTTTATTTTATGTAATTCCTTTCTATAGTATAATAGGAGTTCAAGGTGGAGCCTTATATAGTTATGCATATTCTATATATGCGATATTCTTAAGCTTATCAAACAGTGGTATACCAATAGCTATGAGTAAAGTTATTAGTGAATATACTGCTTTAGATTATCATTACACAAAAGAAAGAGTTTTTAAAATAGGAAGTATTATTATATCTTTACTGGGGCTATTTTTCTTTATAATATTATTAATATTTGCTCCTATGATATCTCAGTTAATATTAGGAGATGCTACTGGAGGAAACTCTATTGAAAGTGTAACACTTGTAATAAGAATTGTAGCTACAGCATTATTAATAGTACCTATTGAAAGTGTGACACAAGGTTATTTACAAGGACAAAAATTTATTCGTCCAGCTAGTATGGCAAATGTAGTAGAACAAATTGTTAGAGTGGTAGTAATTATAGCTGGGTCATTTCTTGCACTTGAAGTATTTAATCTATCTTTAGAAACAGCTGTTGGTATATCAGTATTTGCAGCAACTATTGGTTGTTTAATCGCATATTTCTATTTATTAAGAATTATAAAAGTTAATAGAGAAAAGTTACACCGTGATAAAGAACCTAAACAAGCAGAGAGAAAAATTACAAATAAAATGTTAGTAAAAAAAATAATATTTTATGCGCTACCATTTGTATTTATTGATTTTATGAGTTCTGCGTATGGTATTGTAGATACTTTAACTGTTGTTAGTACTATGTATGATTTAAATTATACTACTGAAGTAGCAGAGTTAACGATAGGAGTATTAACTACTTGGGGAACTAAACTTAATATGATAATAGCAGCAATAGCATTAGGTATTTCAACTAGTTTAATACCTAACGTTGCTGCATCATTTGTTAAAAAAGATTATAAAGATTTAAGTATAAAAATAAATCAAGCTCTTCAATCTCTAGTAATAACTACTATACCTATGGTAGTTGGTATAAGTTTATTAAGTGGACCAATTTGGACAATATTTTATGGATATGATGCTTTAAGTATTGATATATTTAGTATATATATTATTCCATCGGTATCCTTTTCATTCTTTACAATATTAATTACTATAACTCAAACAATTAATGATAGTAAATATACATTTAAAGTTTTAATAGGTAATTTGGTAGGTAAAATATTATTAAATATACCGATGATGCTATTGTTTGTAAATATTGGATTAGAAGCATTTTATGCTCCAATAGTTACTACTTTTTTAACACAAGTAATCGCATCTATATTCTTACTTAAAAATTTAAACAAAAAATATAAAGTAAACTATTTATCTACATTTACTGTACTAACGAAAACACTATTAAGTGTAGCGATTATGTTTGTATCATTACAAATTATAAATCTATTTATTAGTATAGATGTTACTAGTAGAATTGATTCTATTTTAATAGTTATATTATATGGTATAGTTGGAGCAATAATATATTTCGTTTGTATATTAAAAAGTAATTTATTAAATGAAATATTTGGAAATAGAATTAAACAGTTACCAATTATAAATAAATTTATTAAATAAACTATCTCTTGATAGTTTATTTTTAATTGATTAAATAATTAAATTATAGTATAATTTAATTATTAAAGTAGGGGGCTACAAAATGAAAAAGAATAATAAAGGTTTTGCAATAAGTGGTGTTATTTATCCATTATTAATTATAGTAACTTTTTTTACAATTCAAATATTATTTATGCTTAATAATAGAAAAGTAGTATTAGATGATATTAATGCTGAATTAGTAGAACAAGTAGATGCGAATAATAAAGTATATACTAATGAAGAAATTACTGTTTTATTAGAAGAACAAAATGCTACAATAGCAGCTCAAAATGATAAAATTAAAGAACTAGAAAATGAAAAATTGGATAAAACTTATGTAAATCAATCATCAATTGCTGTACATAAACCTAATATCGGTAATTATTATAGTAATATAAGTGATAAATATATTGTTTTTAAAGTAGGAGAATTAAAACAAAGTAATCCTTCAATGATTCTGGCTAATATTAATCTTTATTCATATTCTGGATTCAATTCAATAGAAGTAGGATTTTATGTATATTCATCTAATAATACTATACATGCACCAAGTGCTTCATATACTCAAAGTCAAGTTAGATATCCTATACATGTAGCAGTCGATAATAATCAAATTTATATTATTGTTGAAAAAGGGGCAGGTGGATATGTTGGAGTATATGTAGAAGAAATAATGATGACACATTACATGAATGTACCATTAATTGAAACAGGATGGGAAGTCTATACAGCTTCATCTTTAACTGATTTTGATAAAGTTTTTGCGGCAACTATAGTTAATTAGTTCATTTAAATTTAAATCTAAACAGCATAATGCTGTTTTTTTGTCGATTGAATTATTATTCTAGTTTTGTCGAATATCTATAATTAAGAATAAATGTGTGCTAAATTATTTATACGAGGTGATAATTTGCTTAAAATTACTGTCAGTTTTAAAAGAGGTATTATGTTTGTTAGATTAATTGGAGAATTAACTTATAAGACAAAAGATGTTTTTATTCAAGAAGTTAGTAATGTGATAAATAATTGTCATGTTAAAATGGTAATTTATAATTTTCTTAGTATAAGAGCTATTGATGAAGATGGGATAGAACTTTTATTAAATGAAGCGACTAAAACAAAGTCGTTTATTTGTGAAATAAATGATAATGTTATTCGTGATAAATTAAGAAAATATAAATTATATGATTATATGTATGAAGTTAGTGATGAATTTACTTTTATAAATAAATTCATTTGAGGGAGAGATATGGAACTAGAAACATTAATTGAAGACAATGCTAGACTTATATATAAAGTAGTTGGTATGTTTAAGTATAGTGGTGTTGATAACGATGATTTAAAACAAGTTGGAAAGTTAGGTTTTATAGAAGCGTATAATAATTTTGATCCAAGTAAAGGTGTAAAATTTACTACATATGCTTATCCATATATATATGGAAGTATTAGTAAATATGTTAAGGATAATAAAGGTGTAAAAATAAGCAGAGATATTACTAAACTTTATTATAAAATAGAAAAAGCTTATTTATTATATATGCAGAAATTTGATCGTGAGCCTAAAACAGAAGAATTAGCTGAATTTTTAGAAATTGATGAAAGTTTAGTCATAGAAGCGCTATTAAGTAAAAATTGTCTTATTAGTATGGATGAAGCAGTAGTAAATTCTAATAAAGATTTAACACTACATGAAGTAATTGCTGATAAAGAAGAAGATATTGACAGTATAATTTTATTAAAAGAGTGTTTAAGTTTACTTGAACCTGAAGAATATGAACTTATTAAAAGTAGATATTTTGATGAACTTAGTCAAAGTGAAATTGCTAACACTCTTGGAACTAGTCAAGTACAAATATCACGTCGTGAAGATAAAGTTAAGCAAAAATTAAAAACTATGATGACTAGTTAAAATACAGGAAACTGTATTTTTTTTAAATTTGATTCCATACTACATTTAGGAGGATAGAATATATGAATGGATATGAAATTATAGTTGATAAATATACTCCAAAAGAAAATAGACTAATAAATGGAGTTATAGCGTTTATATCAGGTGGAATAATAGGAATAATTGGTCAATTGCTTATTGATTTATATACTAATTTATTTGATATTAAAGTAAGTGAAGCAGGTTCCTTGATGATAGTAACGTTAATATTTATAGGCTCTTTATTTACAGCACTTGGTTTTTTTGATAAGTGGGTAGGATTTTTTAAAGCCGGTTTAATAGTACCAATTACAGGTTTTGCTCATTCAACTACTAGTGCAGCAATGGAGTATCGAGGTGAAGGACTTGTAACTGGTATCGGCAGTAATATGTTTAAATTAAGTGGAACGGTAATTATTTATGGGGTAGTAAGTGCATATGTTTTTGGAATAATTAGGTACTTAATTATGGGAGGCTAAAATGACTTTTTATTATAAAAATATATATATTAATGCTACTAGTACAGTAGCAGGAAGTTATGAAAATAACGGACCGCTATCTAATTATTTTGATAAAACATATGAAGATTTTTATGTAGGAGAAAATTCATGGGAAACAGCTGAAGTACGTCTTATAAAAGATAGTATAGATATAGTCTTAAATAAGCTTAATAAAAAAATAGATAAAGTTGAACTTTTTATTAGTGGAGATTTACTTAATCAATTAGTAGCAAGTAATTATACTGCCCGTGATTTGAATATACCGTTTTTAGGTATATATAATGCTTGTGCAACTAGTATAGAAGGATTAATAATTGGTGCAAGTTTAATTAGTGGTGGTTTTATAAAAAATTGTATTTGTTCAACTAGTTCACATAATAATGCAGCAGAGAAGCAATTTAGATATCCAGTTGAGTATGGTGGAATAAAACCACTTACAACTACTTTCACAGCAACTGGAGGAGTAAGTGCTTATATATCTAAAAAGCGTGGTGGGATAAAAATAGAAAGTTCCACAATAGGTAAGGTTGTAGATAAAAATATTAAAGATCCTTATCACATGGGTGCATGTATGGCTGCTAGTACAGCAGATGTAATTAGTAAACATTTAAATGATACTAAAAGAGATAGTAGTTACTATGATTTGATTTTAACTGGTGATTTAGGAATGTATGGATCATTAATATTAAATGAATATTTAAATCATGAGTATAATATTAAAATGAATAATCATAGAGATAGTGGATGTATGCTTTATGATAAAAAGATGAGTAAAGTTTATGCTGGTGCAAGTGGACCTAGTTGTTTACCATTGGTTAGTTATAGTTATATATTTGATTTGATGAAGAAGAAACAATATAGAAGAGTATTATTAGTTGCGACTGGAGCTTTAATGAATAGTAATATGGTTAATCAAAAATTAAGTATTCCATGTATTGCTCACGCTATTAGTTTGGAGGTTTAAAATGATATATTTATATTCGTTTTTATTTGCTGGAATAGTATGTCTAATAGGACAAATTATTTTAGATAATACAAAACTTACTAGTGGTCATGTTACTAGTTTATTTGTAGTAGTTGGAGCATTCTTAGATATTTTTGGAATATATGATTTTTTTGTTAAAAATTTTGGAGGTGGAGCATACGTAGTAATTACTAGTTTTGGTCACTCTTTAATACATGGGGCTCTAGAAAATGCGAATGAAGTAGGTTTCATGGGTTTGCTTACCGGTATGTTCTCATTAACTAGTGCTGGAATAGTATCGGCTATTATAATCGCTTTCTTTTTATCAATTATATTTAAAGCAAGAGATTAGTATGTTATAATAACTTAGAGGTGTAATTATGGATATAAAATTAAAATTGGATTCTAGAAGAATAGTTCCAGGTGATACTTTTGTAGCTGTGAAAGGTGCAGTCATGGATGGGCATGATCATATTGAAAGTGCGATAAAAAAAGGAGCAACTAAAATAATATGTAATCATGGTAACTATAGTGTTGAAACTATTGTAGTAGATGATGTTATAGAATATAGTGCTAAAATATTAAAAGAAGAATATTCTTACTTATTTGATGAGATGAAATTAATTGGAATAACTGGTACTAACGGTAAAACAACAACTGCTATGTTATTACATGATGCTCTTAATAATAATGGAATTAAAACAGCATATATTGGTACAGTAGGGTTTCATATTAAAAATAAGATAAGAAATTTAAGAAATACTACTCCAGATATAATTGAGTTATATAATTTGTTTTTAGAAGCTTATGAAGCTGGTTGTAAATATGTTGTCATGGAAGTTAGTTCTCATGGACTTGAGAATAAACGAGTTCTTAATTTAATGTATGATTATGCAGTATTTACTAATTTAACAAGAGATCACTTAGATTTTCATAAAACTATGGATAATTATGCAGCAGCTAAACAAAAATTATTTAAAATGGTTAATGATGGTGGTAAATGTATAATAAATATTGATGATGAGTATAGTTCTAATTACTTATTAGAAAGCAATATTAATATTACATATGGTATTAATAATGGTGATGTATATGCTTCTGATTTAACTATGAATAATTTAGGTAGTAGATTTAATCTTCATTTATTTGGTGAAGAAATAATTATTGATACACCATTAATAGGGGAATATAATATATATAATTTGTTAGTAGTAATTACTTTGTTAAAAGAATTAAACTTTGGTATTAATAGTATTAAAAAAATTGTAAAAGTATTAAATGCTCCAGCTGGTAGAATGGATAAAATAATTTATAATAATAATTCTATAATTATTGACTACGCTCATACTCCGGATGCTTTTACTAAAATTATAAATACAGTTAAAGAAATTAATAATGGGAATTTATATATTGTATTTGGGTGTACTGGTACTAGAGATAAAGAAAAAAGACCAATTATGACTAATATCGCATTGACAAATTCAGTTCATTCAATTATTACTGTAGATGATCCACACGAAGAGAATATTAGTGATATAATTCATGATATGACTTTCAATATAGATTATAATAATTATGAAGTAATAATTGATCGTAAAGAAGCGATAAAAAAAGGAATTGATTTATTAAAAGGTAATGATATATTACTTATTTTAGGTAAAGGTCATGAAGATTATATAGTTTATAAAGATTATAAGGTTGAACATAATGATGCAAATGAAGTAAAAGAATATTTAGAAAAAAAAGGAACTAAGGTAACAACCTAGTTCTTTTTTTCATAAGTTATTATAGAGGTGGATTATGAAAATTAAAATTAATTCTAAATTAGTAACACCAGGTGATACATTTGTAGCGCTAGTTGGTAATAATAAAGATGGACACGATTATATATTGGATGCGATTAATAATGGAGCAACAAAAATAGTATGTAATAAAGGTGAATATAGTGTAGAAACACATATAGTAAAAGATACTTATTTATATTTAACAAATTATTTGAAAGATAATTATTATGATTTAATAAAAGATATAAAATTAATAGGAATGACTGGTACTAACGGAAAAACAACTAGCTGCTATTTAATATATGAAGCATTATGTAAATTAGGAATTAAAGCTTGTTATATAGGTACTATTGGTTTTTATATGGATAATACATATATATATTTAAATAATACAACTCCTGATATAGTTACTATATATGAACTACTACTTAAAGCTAGAAGTAATGGTTGTACATATTGTGTTATGGAACTTGATACACTTATGTTTAATTATGCAGTGTTTACTAATTTAACTAGAGATCATTTAGATTATCATATTGATATGAAAAGTTATGCGCTGGCAAAACAAAAGCTATTTTATAAATTAAAACATAGTGGCAAGGCAGTAATTAATATTGATGATGATTATAAAAGTTTTTTTCTAGTTCATAATAATAATATAACTTATGGAATTGAAGATGGTGATATTAAAATTGATAAATATAATTTTGATATAAATGGTACTACTTTTTATATAAATGGAGATAAATTTACTTCTAAATTAATTGGGAAGTATAATTTATATAATTTATTAGTTGTTATTACTATTCTTTTAGATATTGGTTTAGACATCGAAAAAGTAATTGAAGTTGTAGCTAAATTGAATCCTCCGAGTGGTCGAATGGAATTAGTACCTTTTAATAATAATGTAGCAGTAGTTGATTATGCTCATACACCGGATGCTGTTAAAAATATAGTAAGTACTTTTAATGAAGTTGAACATAATAAAATTTATGTAGTTATTGGATGTGGAGGAAATAGAGATAAAACTAAACGACCATTAATGGGGATTGAAGCTGTAAATGTTGCTGACTATGTCATATTTACAAGTGATAATCCAAGGGATGAAAGACCAATTGACATAATAAATGATATAGTGTCTAATCTTGACACTAGTAATTATGAAATAGTTATAAATAGGGATGAAGCTATTATAAAGGGTATACAACTATGTGATAAAAATGATATACTGTTGGTGCTTGGAAAAGGGCATGAACAATATCAAGAAGTAAATGGTGTAAAAAACTATTTTAGTGATATAAAAATAATTAAAGATAATATATAGTAATTTAGGAGTGATAGTATGTTAATTTTAGCAAAAGCTATGTTAGCAATGATGATAGGGTTTGTACTAGCGATTATAACAGGTTTGATACTTATACCACTATTAAAAAGAATGAAAATCAGACAAAGAATTAGTGAGTATTTAGGTGGAGCTCATACTGAAAAAGAAGGTACACCTACCATGGGTGGATTAATATTTATAATCCCAACTATAATAACAACGATAATATTAATATTTATGAATAGTATAGAATTTAGTGAAAATTTATTTATAGTAATGTTAGTATTTATATTGTATGGAGCACTGGGATTTGTGGATGATTATTTATCTATTAAAAGAGGTAAAAATGAAGGATTAACTGAAATTCAAAAATTGGGTGCTCAGTTAATTATAGCTTTAGGATTCTTTTATATATTTATGAGTAGTGGGAATGAACCAATATTAAATATTTATACACTTGGGTTAGAACTTAATATGGGATGGTTTTATGGGATATTCTTATTATTTATTTTAGTAGGTAGTAGTAATGCAGTTAATTTAACTGATGGACTAGACGGTTTAGCAGGAGGGTTATCTTTTATAGCGTTCTTAACATTTGGACTTATAGTGTGGAATGCTAATTATTTAACTGGAAATGAAGATATCGCAATATTTTGTTTTATACTTGTAGGTAGTATTTTAGGATTTCTATTCTTTAATACAAATCCAGCAAAAGTATTCATGGGAGATACGGGTTCTCTAGCACTAGGTGGTACACTTGCAACGGTTGCAATTTTATCAAGTCATGAAGTAACTTTGGTGATTGTAGCAGGAGTATTTGTTATTGAAACATTATCTTGTATAATTCAACTACTATCAATTAAATACTTAAAAAGGAAAATATTTTTAATTGCTCCACTTCATCATCACTTTGAAAAACTAGGTTGGGATGAACGTGATGTGGTTAAATTATTTTGGACAGTAGGATTAATGCTTTCAATGGCAGCTATCGCTTTTGGAGTATGGATATAAAAGTTCTTAGGAACTTTTTTTATTGTATAAAAATTTGATATATGCTATAATTTCAGTAAGATGGAGATGGTCGACGATGGAAAATAGAACATTAAAATTAATTCTTTTAGATGATATAAAAGCTAGTTTTAAAACTGATCAAGAGAGAAGCGAGTATGTTGTTAAAGAAACCGTGTCGGTTCTAGCTGATACTCCTGGAATATTAGAAAACACTAATGACTTGAGTAATACTTTTAAGACTATTAATAATATGGAAAATAAAATTGATTCAGTATCTCCTAAATTAAATGTTAATTTAGAAAAAAGTGTGAAAAGTGTTAGGGCTATTAAAGATAATTTAAAAACAAAAATTGAAAAAAGTAAAAAAGATTATGAATTTAAGAATATAAGTTTTGATGATAATCCGGAAAGAGCTAATTTAGAAGATACTTTAGTGCTTAATGCGGCAATATTAAGAAAAGAATTAGCTCGTGCCAAAAAGGATGAACATGTATTAACTATTTCTAATCGCAGTAAAAAAATAGTTTTTGCACTATATTTAATATTATTTGTTAGTACTTTATTCTTGCCATATATAATATAAATCCAGTAAAATGGATTTTTTTTATCTATTTTAAAAAGTTAAAATATGATATAATTAGTTAGTATTTAGGAGGAACTATGGAAAAATTAAATGAAGAAAAATTAAATCATGTAGCGAAGTTAGCTCGATTATCTTTAACTGAATCAGAAAAAGATAAATATAGTAATGATTTAACACTAATATTAAATGATGTTGAAAAATTAACAGATGTTGATGTTGATGAATATGAACCGATGATTACTCCGTGTATTAATCATGACATGTATAGTAATAATGAGGTAAGTAATATAGATAAGGAGGAGGCATTTAAAAACAGTAAATTATCTGATGGTGATTATATTGTAGTGCCTAAAGTAATAAATGACTAATTATTTAAGTTTAAGTATAAAAGAAATACACGAATTATTTAAAAATAAAACTATCAAACCAATTGACTTAGTTGAAGAAGCTATTAGTAAAATAGATGCATATAATCATAATGCATTTATATCTACTAATTTTGATGAAGCAAGAGAGATTGCAATTAGTTTAGAAAATAGTGAAATAAATGGATTATTATTTGGTATTCCAGTTGCTGTTAAGGATAATATTGCTACTAAAGATATTCTTACTACATGTGCTAGTAAAATGTTAAGTGATTTTACACCAAGTTATGATGCTACTGTAGTAACTAAGTTAAAAGAAGCTGGTGCTATTATAATTGGTAAAACTAATATGGATGAGTTTGCTATGGGTTCAACGGGAGAAACTTCATATTATAAACATTCTATAAACCCTCTTAACAATTTAAAAGTAACTGGAGGTAGTAGTAGTGGTAGTGCCAGTGCTGTTGCTAGTAGTAGTGTTAGTTTAGCTCTAGGTACTGATACTGGAGGTAGTATTAGACAGCCTGCTAGTTTTTGTGGAATAGTAGGTTTAAAACCCACTTATTCTCGTGTTAGTAGATACGGAGTTATATCTTTCGCATCAAGTTTAGATTGTGTTGGCCCAATGACTAATAATGTATATGATAATGCTGTTATGTTAGAGGTAATGGCGGGAGTTGACCAAAATGATTTAACTTGTTCTACAAGGGATATAGTAAAATATACAGACTTTTTAAATACTGATGTAAATAATATGAAAGTATGTGTTCCAAATTATTATATGAGTGATGTAATAGATGAAGAAGTAAGAAAAAAAATAAAAGAAATTATTAAATTGTTAGAAAGCAATGGAGTTGTTGTAGATTATATTGATATTCCTTATTTAGATAAGGCAATAAGTTTATATCAAATTATTGCTCTAAGTGAAGCTAGTAGTAATTTAGCTCGTTATGATGGAATTAAATTTGGACACTTAACAGATAACTATAAAAATATAGATGAACTTTATTGTAAAACTCGTAGTGAAGGGTTCGGAAATGAAGTTAAAAGAAGAATTATGATTGGTAGTTATGTTCTTAGTGGAGAAATGCTGATAAATATTATTTTCATGCTTTAAAAGTTCGTGATGCTTTAACTAAGAGTATGAAGAGTGTTTTTGACAAATATGATTTAATTATTGGTCCTACTAATACTAATGTAGCATATGACTTAAATACTAAATTAGACGATGCTTTAAAAAGTTTTTATGATGACTTACTTACAATACCTGTAAATATGTCTGGATTGCCAGCCATGAGTTTACCAGTAGGTTTAAATAGTGAAAGTTTACCAATAGGTATGCATATAATTGCAAATAGTTTTAAAGAAGAAAAAATATATAAACTAGCTAGTTTTATAGAAAATAAATTAAAAGGAGATGAGTAATATGTTAGTACCTACAATTGGTATTGAAATACATGCTGAACTTAAAAGTAAAAATAAAGTATATTCTAACGCCTCAAATTCTTTTGATGCTTTAAGTAATAAAAATATTAGTTTAATAGATATGGCTATGCCTGGGATGTTACCTCAATTAAACCATGAAGTAGTAGATTTAGCACTTAAAGCGGCACTAGCTCTTAATTGTAAAATTAATAAAACTATGCATTTTGATCGTAAAAATTATTTTTATCCTGATTTACCTAAAGGATATCAAATAACACAACAAGAAACTCCTATTGGGTATGATGGATATGTTGAAATAGTTGTAGATGGTGAAAAGAAAAAAATTGGTATCGAACGTATTCATATTGAAGAAGACACTTGTAAAAGTTTACATACAACAAGTGGAACTAAATTAAACTTTAATCGTGCTGGTGTACCATTAATTGAAATAGTAAGTAAACCAGATATTAAATCAGGAGTAGAAGCTAGTATTTATGCTGATACAGTTAGAAGTATATTACTTTATTTAGGAATAAGTGATGTTAAGATAGAAGAAGGTTCTATGCGTTGTGATACTAATGTATCACTAAGTGAAGAAGATAGTGATATTCTTGGTACTAAAGTGGAAGTAAAGAATATTGGTTCTATTACTAATGTTAGAAAAAGTATTGATTATGAAGTTAAACGCCAAAGTGAACTTTTAAAAAGTGGAGAAGTTATAACTGAAGAAACTAGAAGATACGATGATAAAGAAGAAAGTACTATATTAATGCGTAAAAAAGAAACAGGTAATGATTACCGTTACTTTCCAGAACCAGATTTACCATATATAACACTTACTGATGAAGAAATTCATGAAATGAAAATATCTTTACCAACACTTCCAAATGTTTTAAGAGAGAAATATACAAAATTAGGAGTTAGTAATGTTAATATAGATGCTTTAATAGCTAATTATGAGTTATGTACATTTATAGAAGATGTTATAAATGATATTAATCCAGTTATAGCAATTAATTTAATAACATCTGACATCTTGTCTTATTTAAACAAAGAAAGATTAACTTTTAAGGAAACAAAATTTTCTAAAGATAATTTTTGTACATTAGTAACTATGCTTGATAGTAAAAAAATAAGTAGTAAACAAGCCAAAGAAATTATTAGTATTATTTTTGAGACAGGAAGTGAAGTTGAAACTATTATTAAAGAAAATAATATGCAACAAATTAGTGATACAAATGCACTTGTAAATATTATTAAAACTGTGATAAATGATAATCCGAATAGTATAGATGATTATAAAAACGGTCATGATCGTGCCATTAAATATTTAATGGGACAAGTTATGAAAGCTAGTCGAGGTCAAGCTAATCCAAGTGTTGCTAATGAGTTATTGAAAAGCGAACTTGATAAAATTTAATTTGATGGAAAATATAAATTATAGTATAATTGTATAGTTAGAGGTGGAAAATGAAAAAGTTAACAAAGGGGAAAATGGGTATAATTGCGTTAATAGCTATTATACTAATATTATTAGTTTTATTTGTAATATTCTTTTTAATGCCAATGTTTAATGAGGATAAATATGGAGATAGATTAATAGAAATTGAAAATGTGGAAATTGCCACAAAAACAAAAAATGAAGTTAGTGATATACTAGCATCAACTAATATGTTTGGGGATGTTAGTACTGAAGTTAATGGTAGAACTATTAATATAAGTGCAACAGCAAACGATGGTGTTGCAGCTAGTAGTGCTAAAGAAAATGTAGTTAAAGTTTTAGATGCGTTTACAGAAGAAGAAAAAAGTCTATATGACATTCAAATATTTTTAACAAATAATAACCCTGTTGAAGGAGAATTTCCTTATATAGGTTATAAAAGTAGAAATGGTGAAAATATTGTTTGGAGTAATAACTAGTTAGGTGGATTTTATGAAAAAAAATACAATAATTAAATTAATTATAGGAACGATTTTAGTAGCAATAATAGGATTTGCTATTTATAATTATTTTATAAAAGAAGATGAAGATTCGACTTTAACTTTATCTGAAAAACAATGGATAGAAAGTAATAAAAATAATGTTTATGATATATCTATAAATACTAATATACCTGTTTTTACTAAAGCAGGTAGTGGAGTTATATTTGATTTCATAACAGATTTTGAAACGAATACTAATTTAGAGGTAAATGAAGTTCCTACTACTAAAGATACTGAATCATTAGAATATTCATTTGAAATAAGAGATGTAGTTGGAGAAAATGAACTGTTAATTTATACAGATAATTATGTTCTGTTAAGTAAAGAAAATAAAACATACTTAAATAATGATAAAATTAAAGATATTACTATCGGAGTACTTAAAAGTGATTTAGAAAAAGTTGAAAGTCATTTAGGAGCTACTAATGGTGTTAAATATCAAACGTTTGATACAATTGATGAATTAATTACAGCTGTAAATGGTGATGAAGTGAATGCAATAAGTATTCCTAAAATGTTATATCTAGATGTTGTAGTGAAAAATGATAATTTATATGTAAATTATAATATTGAATCACTTAAAAATCATTATGTTATTACTTTAGGTGAAGATGATAAATTTAATACTATTATTACAAAATATGTAAATAAGTGGATGAACGATAGTTATAAAGAGTCATTTATGAAAAATATTAATAATACATATTTAGCAAATACTAATATTGATGAATCGACTAAAAGTGCTTTTAGTAGTAAAGAATATATATTTGGTTATGTTGAAAATACACCATATATAACTAATAATGAAGGTAAATTATATGGATATAACATAAATCAAGTAAATAATTTTGCTAATACTGCTGATATTACTATTAATTATGCTGCTTATGATACTAATGAAGCTTTAATTAATGCAATTAATAGTAATGAAATAGATTTTGTTTATAATGATATGAATGAAATAGATTACAAAACAGATATGTATCATACTTCATCAGTAACAGAAGAAGATCTTGTTATTGTTAGTGATTATAAAGATAAATTAGAAGCTTCTAATTTAATGTCATTAGTAGGAAGTAAAGTTGTTACAGTTAAAAATAGTAGTATAGAAGAAGCTCTTGAAAGTATCGGAGTAGAAGTAATTAGTTATAATAATGTTGATAGTGCAATTAAAAATATGGATAAAGGTGAATATTTAGTAATAGATATGAACAATTATCAATACTATAAACATAATTTATTAAGTGATATAAAAGTTAATGCAATTGTTGATTTTGGTCATAATGGTTATACAATTCGTGATATAAAAGATAATGAATTATTTACTCAATATTTTAACTTCTATATTTCAATGATTAATGATGAGAACAATATTGATAATAATGTTTATACATTAATAAGCCTTGGTAATAAGCCTACAATATTTAAAAATATAATTGTATTTGTTTTAGCGATTATTATTATTGGATTAGGTTATTTAGGTATTAAAAAATATAAAGAAATTAAAGATTCTGGTCCAGTTGTAAGTAAAACTGATAAACTTAAATATATAGATAGTTTAACTTCGTTAAAAAACAGAACATTCCTAAACGATAATATTGATGATTGGGATAATAGTGAAGTATACCCACAATCTATTATTGTGTTAGATTTAAATAATATTGCTTATATTAATGATAACTTCGGACACGGAGAAGGAGACAAAATCATTAAAGAAGCAGCTAATAAATTAATTACTACGCAAGTGGAAAATAGTGAAATTATTAGATCTAATGGTAATGAATTTATTATATATTTAGTTGGGCATAGTGAAAAACAAGTTATAGCATATATTAGAAAATTAAATAAAGAGATGAAAGATTTAACTCATAATTATGGAGCTGCAATTGGTTATAGTATGATTAATGATGCGATTAAAACTATTGATGATGCTGTTAATGAAGCTACTTTAGATATGCGTAACAATAAAGAAGAAATTAGTAATTAGTAAAATAGAGTAGCCTCGTGCTACTCTTTAGTGAGGTATAATATGAAAAGAATAAAGTTAAAAGGTAAAAATTTATGGAGAATTATTAGACGTGAAGAAATGAGTTTTTTACCAGGTAATTTAGCATTCTTCTTAGTTCTATCTATAATACCAATATTAAGTTTAATCGGAGTAGTAGGTTCGTTCTTTTCAATATCAACTGCTAGTTTAGTAGAATTTATAAATGGTAATCTACCAGAAGAAATAAGTTCGTTATTAGTACCTTTTATTAGTGGTAATAGTTTTGATATGAATATAGCATTATTTATGATATTCGGGTTTATACTTGCAAGTAATGGTTCATATTCAATAATAGTTGCAACTAATACTTTATTTGAAATAAAAAAGAGAGATTCTTTATCGATGAGAATTAAATCTATATTTGTAACTATTTTACTAATATCCTTAATATTGATTATATTGTTGGTATTAGCATTTGGTAATATGATTGTTGGCGAATTAGTTGATAATACTAATAGACATTTATATTATTTATTTAATATATTTAAATGGCCTATAACATTTGCAGTAATATTTATTACAATGAAAATTATTTATGTTATATCTCCAACTAAAAAAATAGCTAGTAAATTTTTTACTAAAGGAGCAATATTTACTACTATAGGAGTTACTATTGTTACAGCAATTTATTCATTTTATATTGAAACATTTGCTTCTTATGATATATTTTATGGAGGGTTATCTAATATAGCGTCGTTTATGATGTGGGTATATATTCTTTCTTATATAATAGTTATAGGTATAGCAATAAATTCTAATGTTTATAAGATGATTGAAGATATAAAAAAACAGGTTGAATAAAAATTATCTTTTTGATAATAATATAAGTGGATATAAAACCTAATATATCCACTAATATAGACTACTTAATATTTAATAGCATATTAAATATTAATATAGGTAAAAGAATGAATTTGATATTCATTCTTTTTATTGTGAAAAAATATGAATTTTGATATTATTAATATAGAGAATACTAGAGGTGTAGATATGAAAAGAAGAGGTT
>CAYJJT010000014.1:0-21072 GCA_964370575.1 uncultured Muribaculaceae bacterium
AAGAATAATTGGTTCAAAAAATGAACCGAAAGTTCCAATTAATCTACTACCAGTAGCTGGTAAACTAATTTTCAATATATCTCGTAAATAATTTTTATTAAACTCTAGTTTTTCTTTTATATTTATTTGTTTAGGTAAATATATAAGTAATACAATTATCTCAGTAATTTCACTAAATATATTAGAAACAACTAAAAATGCGACTGCAATTTCAATCCCGTAAGTAAGTGCTACTGGTATACCAATTATAATTATTATTAATCTAATTATATCTTCAACTATATTTGATACAACATGTGGTATCATACGTTGTTTACCAAAATAATATCCTCTAAGTAAACTGGTAATAGTTATAAATGGTAGTACAAATCCAATCGCTTTTAGTGCTATTTCAACTCTTGGTTCATTAAGTAAATTTGCGGCTATAAAATCAGAAAAAACTAATAATAAAATAAATAATATTATATTTATTAAAGAAGAAATAGGGAAGACTGAGTATAATAAATTTTTAGTATAGTACTTTTTTTTACTTACTAATGTAGATATGGCAATAGGTAGTCCAAGATTAGCAATAGCAATTAAAAGCATAAAAGTAGGAGAAATAAGCATATATAATCCTATTCCTTTTACTCCTATTAATCTTGTCATTATAATTCTAATTATTGTGCTTAACACTTTAGTTATTAAACCACCAATCATCAATATTAATGTAGATTTTACAAATTTACTTTTACGCATTAGTTATCACCTATAAAATAATATTCAAAGTTATCAAAAATATACAAGCTATAATTTATAGTTTTATCTTAAATCCTATTTAAAAAAAACATATTTTACTATATAATATATATGTAGGTATAAATAACGGAGGATATTATGGAACTAGAATTTAATTCACTAAGAGAACTTTATAAAAGAGTCTCACCAGCATTATCAACTAAAAAAATAGAAATGCATCGAGCAGGGTATACTTATATTGAAAATGAAGATATTTGGAATTATTTAAAAGAGAGTAAATGGAAATCATCTTTTGATCTTTCACTTGCAATAATGGTAAGTGATATATTAAATAGCGATAATTTATTAATAGATGATCATTTTAAAAATAAAATAAAGAATATAAAACGTATACCTAATTTAGACGAGGAGTAAAAAATGAAAAACAATAATAAGAAAAATAGAGGCAAGTTTATTAAAAATTCATTAATATTAATAATAATATTTATTTTAGCTGCAATAGTTAATATTCCTATTTTTAATAATTTAAATTATGGATTAGATTTGCAAGGAGGATTTGAAGTATTATATGAAATTCACAGTGTAGATGGTGAAGAAGTAACTACTGATATGGTTACTAATACTTATAAAACGTTAAGTAAAAGAATTAATGAATTCGGTGTTA
This sequence comes from uncultured Muribaculaceae bacterium, assembly GCA_964370575.1. Classification (GTDB taxonomy): domain Bacteria; phylum Bacillota_I; class Bacilli_A; order RF39; family UBA660; genus MGBC107952. Next base: position 1,403 of record CAYJJT010000014.1, read on the forward strand.
GTGAACCTGTTATTACTATTGAAGGAGATAATAAAATTCGTGTTCAACTAGCTGGTATTAAAAATGGAGAAGAAGCTCGTGATAGTTTTAGTCAAGTAGCAAATTTAACTTTTAGAGATGTTGATGATAATTTACTTATGACTAGTGATGTACTTGATGGTGGTGGAGCTAGTGTAACAACTGATGAATATGGTAACCCAGCGATATCATTAGAAATTAAAGATTTAGATAAATTTTATGAGGTAACTAAAGAAATTAGTTCAAATGAAGATCCGGGAAAACAAATGCTAGTAATTTGGTTAGATTTTGAAGAAGGCGTTGACTCTTTTGCAAACGAATATGAATCATGTGGTAATTTAACTACTAGCCGTTGTTTATCTGCTGCTAGTGTTACGCAAGCTTTTGCTAGCGATGTAATTATATCTGGTGGTTTTGAAAATGAAGATGCCACTGAGTTAGTTAAATTAATAAATTCTGGTAGTCTACCGACTAAGTTAGAAGAAATATCTAGTAAAACAGTTGCAGCTAGTTTTGGAGAAGATTCTTTAGAAAAAACAGTTACAGCTGGAATAGTTGGTGTAGCGTTAATAATGCTATTTATGATAATCTTATATCGTTTTAGTGGATTTGTATCAAGTGTATCATTAATGATTTATACAACGCTTACATTTGCTATATTCTATGTAATAGGAGGAACTTTAACATTGCCTGGTATTGCAGCTTTAGTAATAGGTATGGGAATGGCTGTAGATGCAACAGTAATAAGTTTTGCTAGAATAAAAGATGAACTTAAAAAAGGTGAAAAATTATCTGAAGCATTTACTAAAGGTAATAAAAATGCCTTTACTACTATATTTGACTCTAACTTAACAACGTTTATTATTGCTATTATATTATTTATATTTGGTGAAAGTAGTGTTAAAGGATTTGCCACAATGTTAATGATTAGTATATTTGTTACAATGTTTATAATGGTATTGTTAAACAAATATTTACTAAGAAAAATAGTTGATACAAAATTTTTTGATAAAAAATTAAATAAATTTATTGGGTATAAAAAAGTTACTAAAGATAAATTTGCTAAACTTGACTTTGTTAAATCAAGAGCAATATTTTATATAATATCATTAATTATAATTATTATAGGAATGATTTCACTAGGAATGAATGGTTTAAATTTAGGAGTAGATTTTAAAGGTGGAACTAGTATTAATATTAGTACAAATACAGAAATAAGTGAAAAAGAATTAAATAAAGATTTTGATGAACTTAATATAACTTTAGAAGAAATAACATATGCTAGTAATGATAATATTGTTATTACTTCATCTGACATTTTAACAAAAGATGAAATTCAAGTTACTGATGAATATTTTAGTGAAAAATATAATGCTAAAACAGATATAGGAGTTATATCTAATATTGTTAGAGATGAACTTATTAAAAATGCATTTACATCAGTTTTATTAGCTTCAATTGCAATTGTTATGTATATATCATTTAGATTTAAATTTAAATACGCAATTAGTGCTATTGTTGCTTTAATACACGATGCTTTAATAGTTGTATTAGTATTTAGTTTATTTAACTTAGAAATAACAACAATCTTTATTGCTGCTATATTATCAATAATTGGATATTCAATTAATGATACAATTGTAACTTTTGATAGAGTTAGGGAAAATATTAACAAAGAAAATATTACTAATAAAGAGGAATTAAGTGTTTGTTTAAATAAAAGTTTAAAACAAATATTTAGAAGAAGTATTATAACTAGTATAACAACTATTATTCCAGTACTAAGTTTAATTATTTTAGGTTCGTATGAAATTATAAACTTTAATATTGCGCTATTAATAGGATTATTAGTTGGAGTTTATTCATCATTATTTATCGCAAGTGGTATATGGTATGATTTAAATAAAAATAAAATAGAAAATATTTATAAGAAAAAATGGTATGAAGAGGAAGAAGAATAATCACAGTTAGGAGGTAGTTACTTGAAAAAAAATGTAACAATAGAAAAACTAATCAACGAAGTAAAAGATAAATTTACAACAAAAGAAATTAATAACATCCAAAAAGCTTATGATTTGATATCGGAGATATATGATGGAGAATTTCGCCTAAGTGGAGATCCATATGTATCTCACCCTGTAAATGTCGCATATATTTTGACTAGCATGAACAGCGATAGTGAAAATATTATCGCTGGACTACTTCATGATGTACTTGAAAAAAGTAAACTTACTAATCAAGATATTGAAGAACAATTTGGTAGTGAAGTGTTGGAACTAGTAGAAGGAATTACTGTAATAAATAATTTGAATTTTAATGGTGATAAAAAGTCTGTAATCGCAAATAATAGAAAAATATTAGTTGGTCTATCAGAAGACGTTCGAGTAATTTTCATTAAACTAGCTGATCGTTTACACAATATGCGTACATTAAGTGCTACAAGTGAACAAGCTCAAAAAGAAAAAGGAAAAGAAACACTTGATATTTTAACTCCGATTGCTGCCAGACTTGGGATGCATAATATTAAAAGTGAACTTGAAGATTTATCACTTAGATTTTTAAATCCAGATATGTATTTTTATATTGTTGAAGAATTAAATAAAACTAAAAATGAACGTGCTTTAATAGTTGATAAAATGAAAGAAAATGTTAGTGAAGTATTAACTAATAGTAATATAAAACATAAAATTAAAGGTCGAGCTAAAAGTATTTATAGTATTTATAAAAAACTTGAAAAAGGAAAGAAGTTTAGTAATATTTATGATTTGTATGCTCTAAGAGTTTATGTAGATAAAAAAGATGAATGTTACCAAGTATTAGGTCTTATTCATGGGACATTTAAGCATATGAGTAATCGTTTTAAAGATTATGTTGCGATGCCTAAAGCTAATATGTATCAATCACTTCATACTACTGTATTTGGAGTTGAAGATAAACTATTTGAAATTCAAATTAGAACATATGAAATGGATGCAATAGCTGAAGGTGGTATTGCTGCTCACTGGAGTTATAAAGAAAGTGGTAGTGGTAAAAAGGCAACAATGCGTGATACTATGGAACAAAAGTTACAATTTTTTAAATCAGCTATGGAAATAAAAGACAGTAGTACGGATGAAGACGAATTTATAAGCGGAATGGAGCAAGAGTTGCTTAGTACTAATATTTATGTATTTACTCCTAGTGGTGATGCGATTGAATTACCTAATGGGTCAACACCAATTGATTTTGCTTACCGTGTTCATACTAGTGTTGGAAATAACATGATTGGAGCAATTGTAAATGGAGCGATAGTGCCTCTTGAATATGTTTTAAAAAATAATGACATAATAAAAATAAACACTAATAAAAATTCTAGTGGTCCAAATAAAGAATGGATAAATATGGCTTATACTAGTAGCGCTAAGTCTAAAATTAAATCATTTTTTAATAAAATTGATAAAGTAGAATATTTAAAACGTGGTGAAGAAAATTTACAAAAAGAATTAAGACGTAAAAAAATATCTATAAATGAATTTCTTAGTGATGATAATCTTAAAAAGATTTTATCAGAATTAAAATTAGATAATATTGAAGAATTATATATTAATATTGGTAATTCTAAATATCAGCCTGGTAGTATAATTAATATAATTAATAATCAGGTAGAAGACAAAGAAGAATTTATTATAAATCGAGTTCACAAACAAAAAACAGTTATTACTAATGCAAAAGACGATATTGTAGTTAGAGGAATTAATGATATTAAGGTTAATATTGCATCTTGTTGTAAACCAGTTGCTAATGATGAGGTTATGGGTTACATAACTAAAGGAAATGGAATAACAATTCATCGTATTAGTTGTCCAAATATAAGTGATTTAGATGAACGTTTAATTGAAGTACAATGGAATGAAGTAATTACTAAAAAATATGCATCATTATTATTAGTAGAAGCAATTAGTGGAGAAAATACTTTACTTGATATTATCGCAAAAACAAGTAATAGTAGTGTTAATGTAGATGGTATTAAAACTATTAACAAGGATGATTTAGTAATGTATGAACTATCATTAACTGTGCCAAATAAAGATATATTATATAAATTTATAACTGATTTAGAAATGATTAGTAACGTTACTCGAGTTACTAGAGTGATAAAATAATGAAAGTTGTTATTCAAAGAGTTAATTGTGCTAGTGTGAAGGTAGAAGATAAAGTAGTAGGTAGTATTGATCAAGGATTAATGCTTCTAGTAGCTTTTAATTCACTAGATGACAGAGAAAAATTAGATTACATGGTTGATAAAATAATCAACTTAAGAATTTTTGATGATGAGGATGGCATAATGAATAAATCACTTATAGACGTAAATGGAAGTATTTTATCAGTATCACAGTTTACTTTATATGGAAATACATCAAAAGGCCGTCGTCCTAGTTATATTGAGTCATTAAATGGGAAAGATGCGTCAATTTTATATGATGAATTCAATCAAAAATTACAGTTAAAAAATATAAATACAGAAATGGGAATATTTGGAAGTGATATGCTAGTGTCAATAGAAAATGATGGTCCTGTAACGTTAATAATAGAGAGGTGATAATATGTTTAAAAACAAATTAAATTTTAAACTAATAAACATGGCAATATTAGTGCTTATTGTATACTTACTATATGGTACTGGTCATTTATGGACAGGAATAATAAATACTATTTTATCAATTTTTGGACCTTTCATAATAGCTTTTGGAATTGCTTATGCATTATATCCATTTTTAAAACTTCTACAAAATAAAGGAATACCTAAAGGAATAGGAATTATAATAATTATTTCAATTTTCACTGCTATACTAGCATCAGTATTATTTGTTATAACTCCATTACTATATGATCAATTATCTAGTTTATTCTCATCTATAATTTCATTTTTCAATGAAATATCTTCCAAATTTGATTTAGATTTTGAGTCATTACAATATACTTTAAATACTACATTTAATGATATTATTAAAGATGTTAGTACTTATGTATCTGATGGAGCAATTACTTTTATATCAGTATCTATGGGAGTGATTACTACTATATTAATTACATTTTCAGCTACTATTTATTTTTTAAGTGATATGGGTAAAATACGTAAAAGTTTCGCAAAATATTTAAGACGAAAAAATAGAAGAACGTTTAAATTCTTTAAAATATTAGATAATGAAATGAAAAACTATTTAAACGGATTTGTTAAAATAATGTTTATAACATTAATAGAATATACTTTAGCATTTTATATAATAGGGCATCCAGATGCACTATTACTAGGATTTCTGGCGTGTATCGCAACATTAATACCTTATTTTGGAGGTATGATGACTAATGTAGTTGCGGTTATTACTGCTTTTGTAATATCTCCAGCTTTATTCATTAGAACATTAATTTTATTTTTAGTTTTATCTGCCCTTGATGGTTATTTAATTAATCCATGGGTATATGGTAAAACAAACGCTATTCATCCAGTAGTAGTAATATTATCAGTGTTTGCAGGTGGTATATTATTTGGAGTTGTAGGAGTAATAATATCATTACCAGTTGCTATAATAGTAATTGCTACAGCTAAATTTTATAAAGAAACAGTACTAGATATGATAGATGAATATAAACATGATTTAAAAGAAGATGAAAAAATTTAAAAGACTACTATGTAGTCTTTTCTTAATTAATTTACTATGATATATTTATTATAGGAGATGATTTATGAAGAAAAAAGAAGTAAGAAATATTACAGTATATATTGTCCTTAGATTTTTAGTTATACTAACAATGGTATTTAGTTTTCTAAGAGGTAATTATGACAATGTATTTGTTTGTTTTCTAGCACTAGCCTTATTCACAATTCCAAATATAGTTGAGAGAAAGTTAAAAGTTGATTTACCTAATACACTAGAATCTATTATATACTTATTTATATTCAGTGCTCAAATACTAGGAGAAATCAGAAATTTTTATGGGATGATACCATGGTGGGATACAATGCTTCATACTATTAATGGATTTTTATTCGCAGGAATAGGTTTTGCTTTAATAGATATATTAAATAAAAGTGAAAAAGTAAAACTATATTTATCTCCATTATATGTAGTTGTAGTAGCGATTAGTTTTTCTATAACTATTGGTACAGTATGGGAATTTTTTGAGTACACACTAGATCAAGGATATAATGATACTCAAAAAGATGATTTATTAGCAAGTTTTAATTCCGTTTATTTAAATGAAGATGGAGAAAATATACCAGTTATAGTAAACGATATAAAGCAAACAATAATTACTTATGGTGATAACGAGACTATAGTCATCGAAAATGGGTATTTAGATATCGGACTTAAAGATACTATGAAAGACATGTTTGTAAATGCTGTTGGAGCCATCATCTATTCTATATTTGGCTATTTCTATATAAAAAATAATGAAAAATATATTTTTGCAAAAGAATTTATTCCGACAAAGAAAAAGAAAGTAATTACTAGTTAATTACTTTTTATGATATAATTAAGTGGGTGATGATATGAATTATACTACATATAAATATAAAATAGGATACTTAAAATTTGGCTATCAAAAAGATACTTTATTATCAATTGAATATTTAAAAGAAAGTAATGATTTAGGAGATGAAACAGAATTTTCTAAAGAAATTGATAAACAATTTAAAGAATATTTTTCAGGATCACGTAAATCATTTAATATTAAATATAAACTAATCGGTACTCCATTTCAAATAAGTGTTTGGGAAGAATTAGCTAAAATACCTTATGGTGAAACAAGAACTTATAAAGATATTGCTAAAAATGTTGGTAATGATAAAGCATCTCGTGCAGTAGGTATGGCTAATAATAAAAATAATCTACTTCTAATAATTCCATGTCATAGAGTAGTTGGTAGTAATAAAAAATTAGTAGGATTCGCAATCGGGTTAGATGTGAAAGAATATTTGTTAAAGTTAGAGAAGGAACATATCAATGACTAATATTGAAGTTAGAAATAAATTAGTAGCTTTAAGCGAAGATAAATATAAATTATTTAGTTCTAACTTAATACCTGGAATAAACAATATATTAGGAGTTAGAATACCAACTATTAGAAAATTAGTAAAAGAATTGGATATAAATCATTACGAATATTTAGACCAAGAGGAAATATATTTTGAAGAAGTAATGTTAAAAGGTTTTATAATTTCTAATTTAAAAATAGAATTTAGTGATAAACTAATCCTAATTGATACACACATTAATAAAATAGATAATTGGTCACTATGTGATTCATTCGTATCAAGTATTAAACCAAAAGAGCAGGAATTAAAAATATTATTTAACTTTATAAAAAATAATATTAATAGTGCGGAAACTTATCGTGTCAGATTTTGTGTAGTAGCACTAATGAATTACTTTTTTAATGATGAATATTTAAATAGTTCATTTAAATTAATTAATAATATTAAGCACGATGATTATTATGTGAAGATGGCTATTGCGTGGGCAATAAGTATGTTTTTTGTACGAAAAGAAGAAGCAACATTATATTTTTTAAATAATAATAATTTAGATAACTGGACTCATAATAAAGCTTTACAAAAAATAGTAGAATCAAATAAAGTTAGTACTGAAACTAAATTAATGATAAAAACGATGAAAAGGCAGGATAAATAATCTGTCTTTTATATTATTTAATATACATTTTTATACTTATTTGATATAATATTTTTATTAGAAAAGAGGCTTGTTATGATACAAAAACCAAAAGGAACATATGATTTATATAAAGAAGAAGCAAGATTAGTTAAATATTTAGAAAGTATATTAGCTAATTTAATGGAAACTTATAATTATGATTACATTAGAACACCGTTATTTGAAAGTACAAATTTATTTGCACGTGGTGTGGGTGAAGGTACAGATATAGTAAATAAAGAGATGTATGAATTTACTGATAAAGGTAATAGAAGTATGACCTTAAGACCTGAAGGTACTGCTGGAGTAGTAAGAAGTTATGTTGAAAATAAAATGTATGCTGATGAGTCAATTAGTAAAAATTGGTATATGGGTAGTATGTATAGATACGAACGTCCACAGTCAGGTAGATACCGTGAATTTTATCAATTTGGTGTTGAAGTATTTAATGCAAGTAATGCTAATATTGATGCTGAAGTAATAAGTATTCCAGTTAATTTTTATAAAATACTTGGTCTTAAAGGAATTAAAGTAAAAATTAATACATTAGGAGATAGTGAGAGTAGAGAAAATTATAAAGCTAAATTGTTAGAACATTTTAAACCTCATTTAGAAAGTTTATGTAGTGATTGTAAAAAAAGATATGAAGCTAATCCACTTAGATTATTAGATTGTAAAGTTGATAGAGATAAAGAATGTATTAAGAATGCTCCATTAATGAGCGATAGTTTAAATGAATTAAGTATTAAGCATTTTGAAGATTTAAAAAAATATTTAAGTGCTCTTGATATAGAATATATAGTAGATGAAACACTTGTAAGAGGACTTGATTACTATACTCATACTGTGTTTGAAGTTGAGGCTGACATTGAAGGGTTTGGTAGTCAAAATGTATTATGTGGTGGTGGAAGATATGATAAATTAGTATCTACTATCGGTGGACCTGATATTAAAGGTGTAGGATTTGCACTTGGAATGGAGCGTTTAATTGCTGCGATTAAATCTGAAAACATATTGCTTGATTACGAAAAGTTAGTTGATGTTTATGTAGTAGCTTTAAATGATACTGCTAAAAGTGAAGCTTTAGCAATTACTCAAGCTCTTAGATTAAACGGTTTCATAACTGATACAGACTATATGAATAAATCGCTTAAAGGTAATTTTAAATATAGTGAAAAAATAAATAGTAAATTTGTAATATTAATAGGTGATGAAGAAATTAAAAATAACACTTTAACGATTAAAGATAATACTACTAAAGAACAGCACTCAATTAAAACTATTGAAATAATAGATTTTTTAGATAAATTATTAGATGACGGTCACGATCATGAATGTTGTGGAGCAAGTGATGATTGTGCATGTGATGGCAGTTGTCATCGCTAAAAGTTTAATTTATTAACATTATTATATATATTAATAAAAAAACTTGCTTAAAATATAATTATAGTGTATATTTAATATGTACTTATTCTTGGATTAAGACATCCCTGCCTTAGTCTCGGTATAAGCGTATTTATAATGAAGGGAGTGAAAAAAATGGCTTTAACAAAAGAAAGAAAAGCTGAAATCGTTGCAAAATTTGCTAGAGGAGAAAAAGATACTGGATCTGCAGAAGTTCAAATTGCTATTTTAACTGAAGAGATTAGTGCTTTAACTGTTCACTTAAAAGAGCATAAACACGATTTCCACACGACTAGAGGTTTACTTAAAAAAGTAGGACAAAGACGTAGTTTATTAAATTATTTAAAAAAGAATGATGTGACTCGTTACGGAACTATAGTAAAAGAACTAGGGTTAAGAAGATAATTATAAAGTTATAATAAGCACTCTACTGAGTGCTTTTATTTTAGAAGTTTGGAGGAAATATGAAAAAAACATTCGAATTAGATTTTAGAGGAAGAAAATTAATTGTAGAACATGGACAACTTGCAAAACAAGCTAGTGGTTCAGTTTTAATTAGATATGGAGACACTGTAGTACTAACTGCAAGTGTAGTATCAAAAAAAGTTAATTTATTAGCTAGTTTCTTCCCGTTAATGGTTTTATACCAAGAAAAATTATATTCAGTAGGTAAAATACCTGGTGGATTTATAAAAAGAGAAGGTCGTCCAACAGAGAATGCTACATTAGCAGCTCGTATGATCGATAGACCTATGCGTCCTATGTTTAAAGAAGGATTTAAAAATGAAGTTCAAATTATAAATACGGTTTTATCAGTAGATCAAGATAATTCACCTGAAATGACAGCTATGTTTGCATCAAGTTTAGCAACATCAATTAGTGAAATACCTTTTGATGGACCTATAGCTGGGGTTAAAGTAGGTAGAGTTAATGGTGAATTCATTATTAATCCTACTGTAGAACAAACAGAGCTTAGTGACATAGATTTAACTGTAGCAGGTACAATTGATGCTATAAACATGGTTGAGGCTAATAGTAATGAAGTTAATGAAGCAGATATGTTAGAAGCTTTAATGGTTGCACATGATGCTATTAAAGAATTATGTAAATTTCAAGAAGAAATTATTAAAGAAATTGGTGTAGCTAAGATGGATTATGAAGTTTTAGTTATTACTGATGAAATGAAAAATGATATAAATGCTTTATCAAGTTCTAGATTAGATGCTGCTATGCGTATTAAAGATAAATTAGAAAAATATGCAGCTATAGATTCTATTAAAGAAGAAGTAGTAACTAAATATAAAGAAGAAGCAGAAGCTAATAATTTAAAAGATAGTGAAATAAATGAATTACTTACTAAAGTGAAAATGGTGCTTGAAGAAGTAGAATATGAATTATTTAGAAAAATTGTTGTTAAAGAAGGTATGAGAGCTGATGGAAGAAGAATGGATGAGATAAGAGAATTATCTACTGACATTGATTTACTTCCAAGAACACATGGTTCGGCTTTATTTACTCGTGGTCAAACACAGAGTTTATCAACAGTTACACTTGGGGCACTAGGAGAACATCAAATATTAGATGGGCTTAGTAGTGAAGATCAAAAAAGATTTATGCTTCACTATAATTTCCCTCAATTTTCAGTAGGTGAAACTGGTAGATATATGTCACCAGGTCGTCGTGAAATAGGACATGGTTCACTTGGTGAAAAAGCATTATTACAAGTTATTCCTAGTGAAGAGGAGTTCCCATATACTATTCGTGTAGTAAGTGAAATATTAGAAAGTAATGGTTCATCATCACAAGCTAGTATTTGTGCAGGATGCATGGCTTTAATGGCTGCTGGAGTACCTATTAAAGCACCTGTTGCTGGTATTGCAATGGGACTTATTACTGACGGAGATGAGTATACTATATTGACAGATATTCAAGGTATGGAAGATCATTTAGGAGATATGGACTTTAAAGTAGCTGGTACTAAAGATGGTATTTGTGCACTTCAAATGGATATTAAAATAAAAGGTATTACTAAAGAAGTGTTAAAAGAAGCTTTAGAACAAGCTAAAATCGCTCGTTTAGAAATATTAGAAGTTATCACAAAAGAAATAGATACACCTAGAAGTGAAGTTAGTAAATATGCTCCTAAAACAGTTACATTTATGATCAATCCAGATAAAATTAAAGATGTAATTGGTCGTGGTGGAGAGATGATAACTAAGATAATTTTAGAATGTAGTAATGTTAATACAGTAAATGATATTAACGCTGTAAAAGTAGATTTAGAAGATGACGGTCGAGTAATTATTTATCACACTGATCAAAGTATTATAGATAGTACTAAAGAGCGTATTATTAATTTAACTCGTGAAGTTGAAAAAGATAAACTTTATAAAGTTAAAGTAGTTAAAGTAGAAGATTTTGGATGTTTTGCTGAAGTTTGGCCAGGATGTGATGGTTTAGTACATGTATCACAACTTGCTCATGAAAGAGTAGAAAAAGCTAGTGATGTAGTTAAAGTTGGAGATGAATTTATTGTTAAATCTTTAGGATATGATAATAGAGGAAGACTTAATTTATCTAAAAAACAAGCTATGCCTAAAGAAGAAAAAACTGAAGATAAAAAAGAAGAGAAATAATTAGATTATTTCTTTTTCTTTATTATTTTTTAAATATTTAGTATAATAGTTATAGAAATTAAACTCTAGTTTTAAGATTGGTGATGTAATGAAAGAAATTTATAATAAAAAATTTAAATTTATATTTATGATAATGCTTTTTATTTCTGTATCTTTAATGTCTATTGGTTATAGTGCATTAAACACTAATTTAACTATTAGTGGTAATGCAGAGGTAAGAGTTGGAGGCACTATTTTTATATCTGATATTAAACTTATTGATATTAGTAATGCTACAGAAACATATAATGCTACTTTCACCGATTCTACTACTAATGTTAGTGTTAATGTTCCTAGTAGTAATTCTACATTTACATATGAAGTAACAATTTCTAATACTACTGATCAATATTACTATTTAAGTAAAATAAATGAACTTGTTAATAATAGTGAAGGTATGTACTTTTTAATGGATTTATATTTATATGATGACTTTGCCCCTAATAGTAATACTAAGTTTAAAATAGTATATAATGGTACAAATACACCTGCTAATAGTGAATTAAAACTTAATTTAGAATATATATTTACACAAGGAAATAGATATACAGATCCACTACTTAATGGTGCTGATCCAGTTCTAATTGATGGCTTAATTCCGATTATTTATGATGACAGTATAAATAAGTGGATTAAAGCTGATGTTATTAATCAACAATGGTATGATTATAATAACTTACAATGGGCTAATGCGACTTCAGTAGTATCATCTAAAAAAGATTATTATGTTGATAGTGACCCAGGCACGATAGTTGAAATGAGTGATATGACTTCGATGATGGTATGGATACCTAGATACTCTTATACACTTAAAGAGCAATATGGATATTTAGGTTATGGAGGAAATACACTTAGTATTTTAACACCAGGAGCATTTGATATTAAATTTGGAAATGCTAATATGTTGGATACTGGAAGTGCCACATATTCTGGTGGAACTGCAACTAATTATTACACATCCCCAGCATTTTGTTGGGGTAATAGTTGTGATAATCCAGCAACTAGAAGTAATAGTGAAAATATAGAACTACCTGGTTTTTGGGTTGCTAAATTTGAAGCAAGCAAAGTAGGTAATATATTATATTCTAAACCAAACATGAAGCCTATGACTAATACTTCTGTAAAAGATACATTTTACTATGTACAAAGTTTAATGAATGGTACTAATGGATATTATAATTATGGATATGTCGGTTATGTTGATGCGCATCTTATGAAAAATACTGAATGGGGTGCAGTAGCATATTTATCACAATCTAAATATGGTAAATATGGAAATACTAATTATGTAGGTGTTAATAAAGAGATATATCCTAATAATTGTACCAATTATTCTACTGGTATTGGTGGAGATGGCCCACAAGCTAAAAATACAACAGCAACTTGCGGGGTAAATACTTATGATACATATTACGGTATGGGAGCGAGTACAACTGGAAATATATATGGTGTATATGATACAGTAGGTGGTACATTTGATAGAGTTATGGGTACTGTTTTAACAGAAACAGGAGCGTTTGACCCAGATGCAAGTGGATTTACATCACTTCCAGAAGGAAGATATATAAATGTATATCCAGCTGGAAATTATGGAGTTAATACGACACCATCAATTAAAGGTGATGCATTAACCGATACTCTTGGATTTTATCAAGACCGTGGTGTTACGTCACAATATCTAACTAATCACTGGTTTTATCGCGGTGGTAGTTTATGGTCAAATGCAACTTATATAAACGGAATATTTTCATATACCACTTATAGTGGAGTATCAGATCCAAATCACTCTAGTAGATACACAGTAACAATATATTAAGATACAATAATTTGTATCTTTTTTATTAATAAATTTATTTTATATTCACATAATAAATATGAGTAGGTGAGCTATGAAATTTAAAATATTAACTATAATTATATTAATATTTATATCTATTATTTTTATGACTATTGGTTATAGTGCATTAAATACCAATTTAACTATTAGTGGTAATTTAAGTATAAGACCAGATGATAAATTGTATATATCAAATATAAAATTATATTCATCAAATGAAGCAGAAATTTTACAAGAAGCTTCATTTACTGATCGTACTACAAGTATTAATATGAATGTCCCAAATAGTACATCTTCTTTTACGTATGAAATTACAATAACAAATACTACTGATAAACATTATTATTTAAGTAAAATAAATGAACTTGCTAACAATAGTGAAGGTATGTACTTTTTAAAAAACTTATATTTATATGATGATTTTGCTCCGTTTTCTGAAACAATATTTCACCTAGTTTATGAAGGAAATAAAATACCAAGTAATAGTGAACTAATATTAAATTTAGAATATATATTTAATGAAGGAAATAGATATACTGACACAACTTTAAATGGTGCTGATCCATCACTAATTGATGGATTAATTCCAATTGTTTATGATGATACTATAAATAAATGGGTTAAAGCCGACGTTATAAATGAGGCGTGGTATGATTATAGTAATTTAAAATGGGCAAATGCTGCTAGTGTAGTAAGTGATAAGAGAATTTATTATTCTATGAGCGATCCTGGTACTGTTATACCTATGGATGATATTACTTCAATGATGGTGTGGATTCCAAGGCATTCTTATACATTAAAAGAAGATTATGGTATAAATGGATTTAATGGTAGTAATCCAAGTATATTAACACCAGGAGCATTTGACATAAAATTCGGAAATATAAATATGTTAGATACTGGTACAGGTAAATATACTACTACTTATCCAACAAATTATTACACATCATCAGCATTTTGTTGGGGAAATAGCTGTGATAACCCTGAAACTAGGAGCAATAAAGAAAATTTAGAAATATCTGGATTTTGGATTGCTAAATTTGAAGCAAGTAAAGTAGGCAATATACTTTATTCCAAACCTAATATGACACCAATGACTAATATATCTATTAAAGATACATTTTATTATGTACAAAATTTAATGAATGGGACTAATGGATACTATAATTATGGTTATGTAGGTTATGTTGATGCTCATCTAATAAAAAATACAGAATGGGGTGCAATGGCATATTTATCTCAATCTAAATATGGTAAATATGGAAATACTAATTATGTAGGTGTTAATAAAGAGATATATCCTAATAATTGTACCAATTATTCTACTGGTATTGGTGGAGATGGCCCACAAGCTAAAAATACAACAGCAACTTGCGGGGTAAATACTTATGATACATATTACGGTATGGGAGCGAGTACAACTGGAAATATATATGGTGTATATGATACAGTAGGTGGTACATTTGATAGAGTTATGGGTACTGTTTTTACATCAACAGGGGGATTTTATCCAGATAAGTCAGGATTTAGTACATTGCCAGAAGGAAGATATATAAATGTATATCCAGCTGGAAATTATGGTGTAAATACAACTCCCTCAATTAAAGGTGACGCTTTAACTGATACTCTTGGATTTTATTCGGATAGAGGAGTCACTAGTGAATATTTAATTAATAGCTGGTTTTATCGTGGTGGAAGTTTATGGGCAGGAATAACTGAAATAAATGGAATATTTTCCTATACTACTTATAGCGGTATTGCAGACCCTAATCATTCTAGTAGATATACAGTAACCATATATCATTAAAAGAAATAAATATTTATTTCTTTTTTCTTTAAACTTCTCCAATTATCTAGTATAATGAATAAAGGTGGTAGTATATGACATATTTATTTTATGGTAGTGAAGACTATTTTATAAAAAAAGAAATTGAACAATTAAGAAAAAAAGTTAATATATCTGAAATAGAAGTAAATAAAATTGATTTTAATAATACTACTATAAAAGATATTATAATAGATGCGAATACTCTTAGTTTATTTGAAGATAAAAAAATGATTATAATTGATAATGCCTGGTTTTTTACTAATAATACAAAAAAAGTAAGTAATGATGTAGATCTTACTGATTTATTTGAATATTTAGAAAATATGAATCCTAATTGTGAACTTATTTTTATAAATGAAAAAGTAAATAATGTTAAAAAAGTTACAAAAGCATTAAAAAAGTTTGGTGTAGTAAAAGAATTTAATAATTCTAATAATAGTCATGCTATTGTTAAAGAGATATTAAATGGCTATAAAATAAGTAATGAAACTATTAATTTGATTGTAAAAAGAGCAGGTAATAATACTAATTTATTAGTTATGGAATGTGAAAAATTAAAATATTATAAACTTGAAGAAAAAGAAATTAATAATGGTGATGTTAATAAATTAGTAGTTAAAAATATAGACTTAGATATTTTCAAACTAATTGATTCTATAATTTATAAAGATACTTCTACTGCAATTGAAGTTTTACATGAAATGCTAAAACATGGTGAAGAACCTATTAAACTGATTGTTATGTTAGCAAATCAATTTAGACTTATGTATCAAGCTAAATCACTTATTTTAAAAGGATATTCAGAAGATTTAATAGCTAAAAAATTAAATCAACATCCTTATAGTGTTAAACTAGCATTAAGCAAGTCACGTAATTATAGTGAAGATAAATTAATTAATCTTATTAGTGATTTAAGTGATATTGATTTAAATATAAAAACTGGAAAAATAGATAAAGTATTAGCACTAGATTTATTTATATTAAATTTATAATAAAAAGATAGATTAATTAATCTATCTTTTTAATAATTTTCTAATTTAGTTAAAATATCAGCTAACATTCTTTCATGCTTACTAGTTAATTTAGGACTATAATATTTAGTGTTCAATAATTCATTTGGCATATATTGCTGTTTAACATATGCATTTTTATAATTATGAGGATATTTATAATCTGGAGCATTTGTTTTAATATGATTTGGAACTCTACCACTACGGCCACTATTTATATCATTAATTGCCATATCAAGAGCCATATGAGCACTATTAGATTTAGGAGAAAGCGCTAATTCTATTACTATTTGAGCTAATGGGATACGAGCTTCTGGTAATCCAACACGCTCGCAAGCAGCAATACAAGCTTCCATTTTAACTCCCATATTTGGATTGGCTAGACTTATATCTTCATAAGCAATCACACTCAATCTTCTATAAATACTATCTAAATCACCAACTATTATAAGTCTTGCAAGATAATGTAGGGCAGCATTAACATCACTTCCTCTAATAGACTTTTGAAGAGCACTTAAAACATCATAATGACCATCTTCATTCTTATCATGGAAGAAAACTGGTTTAGAATTAATAGTTTTTAACCCTTCAATAGTAATTTCATGATTAGTAAGAGAGTAGTAAGCTACTTCTAATAAATTATATGCGAATCTTATATCTCCACTTGACAATGTTGCTATATATTTAATACTATTTTCATCTATTTTTATATTGCTTAAATATTCACTATCTATCGCAACATTTAAGGCTTTAATTATATCATCTATTTCTAAACTAATAAGTTCATATATTTGAACACGACTTCTAATTGCTGGATTAATTTTATGATATGGATTAGATGTAGTCATCCCAATTAAAGTTATTAAACCACTTTCTAAGTGTGGTAATAATAAATCTTGTTTATCCTTATTAAGTCTATGAATTTCATCCATAATAACAATCATACTACCATACATTTTAGCTTCTTCAATAACAATATCAAAATCTTTTTTATTATTTATAACAGCATTAAGCATACGATATCTTAACTCTAATTCAGTTACTATTGCAGTTGCGATACTTGTTTTACCAATACCAGGTTTACCATAAAGAATCATTGAAAATAATTTTTTATTTTTAACCATATTATGAATTACTTTATTTCTCCCAACTAAGTGCTGTTGTCCAATAATTTCATCTATAGATTTAGGTCTAAGTTTAATACTTAAATTTTCGTTCATATCAATCACCAAAAATATTATAACACTGTTAATTACAAAGTTAAAGTGATATAATATAAAAGTAAGATAGAAAGTATGATAATATGGATTTATTTAAAGAAGTAATAGAAAATTTTATTGATTATTTAATTATTGATAAAAAATATAGTCAAAATACTATTGATGCATATAAACGTGATTTATCTAAATTTTATTTATTTAATAAAAAAGAAAATAATAATATACATACTATTAATAAAAATAATATGATTGATTATTTAAGATATCTAAAAGCAGATAAAATATCAGATAAAAGTATTAGTAGAAATATATCTAGTATAAGAAGTTTTTATAAATTTTTATTATTAGAAAAAAAAGTTAATGATAATCCTTGTGATTATATCTTAATGCCTAAAGTAAAAAAAACATTACCTTCAGTACTTAGTTATGAAGAAGTAGATAAATTACTAAACATAATAGTTATTGATGCTTTTAGTGCTAGAAATAAAGCAATGCTAGAATTAATATATGCTACTGGGATGAGGGTTAGTGAACTTATAAATTTAAATATAAGCGATATAAATCTTAGTAATGATACAGTTACTACAATAGGTAAAGGAAATAAAATGCGTATAATCCCAATAAGTGATTATGCTTCTAGTGCTATCAAAATATACATAAATGAATATCGTCACAATTTATTAAAAAGAACGAATACAGATAAGTTATTTTTAAATAAAAATGGAACAGGTATTACTAGACAAGGATTTTTTAAAATGCTTAAAGCTCAAGCTAATATAAAAGGAATAAACACTGAATTTTCACCGCATACAATACGTCACAGTTTCGCTACTCATTTACTTGACAGTGGAGCAGATTTAAGAAGTATTCAAGAATTATTAGGACATGAGTCACTTTCTACTACTGAAATATATACTCATGTATCTAGTAAGTTATTAAAAGAAAATTATGATAGTCATCCCCATTCATAAAAAGGAGAAAATATGAAAATAAAAAAGAATATTAATAAAAATATATTTAGAGAATATGATTTAAGAGGTATTTATCAAACTGATATAGATATTGATACTGCTTATACTATAGGTTTATCTTTTGGAAGTTATATTAAAGCTATGGGAGAAAGTGCGACTGTAATAGGGCGTGATAATCGTTTTAGTGGTATTGAATTAACTAATAGTTTAATATATGGAATTATATCAACTGGAATAGATGTTTATGATTTAGGACTAGTTACAACGCCTATGTACTATGCATATAAAAAACATAATTTAATGAAAACAGGAATTATGGTAACTGCTAGTCATAACCCGAAAGAATATAATGGTTTTAAAATATCATTTGATCATATTGGTAATGCATATGGTGATAAAATAAAAGAATTTTATGAATATACTATAAAAAATGATTTTACTTTTGGAAGTGGGAATATTTATAAACAAAGTGTTAAAGATTACTATTTAGAATTAATTTATGAATCAGTTAATTTGGGTGAAAGAAAAGTAAAAGTAGTAATAGATTGTGGTAATGGTACAGGTAGTGTTATTGTTAAAGAAATAATGAATATGTTTAATAATATTGATACAACATATATATATTGTGACTCTAATCCAGCATTTCCTAATCATCATCCAGATCCAGCAGAGAGTAAAAATATGATTGATTTAGGAAAAAAAGTAGTGGAGATTAAAGCTGATTTTGGAATTGGTATAGATGGTGATGCTGATAGAGTGGGGATAGTTGACCACAATGGTATACTAATTCCTATTGATAACGTTATGCTAATGTTTTATAGAGCTTTAAATAGTGATTTAGCACATCGTAATGCATTATTTGATGTTAAATGTGGTATGACATTGATCGATGGTTTAGATGCTTTAAAAATAAATAAAACAATGTATAGAACGGGTGCTAGTTATACCAATATGATGATTAATACAGGAGATTACGATTTTGGTGGAGAATTTTCAGGACATCTATTCTTTAA
>CAYJJT010000015.1:0-3457 GCA_964370575.1 uncultured Muribaculaceae bacterium
AAAGATAAGTTAACTAAAGAAAAAATAGATAAATTAGAAGAAATTGGATTTAATTTAGAAAAAAAAGTTAGTATTCAAAATTGGGAATCTAGTTATCAGTTATTATATAATTATTATCTTACAAACAATAATACAGAAGTTAAAAAAGGTTTTAAAACAAATGATGGTGTAAATTATGATGAAAATGGATTTAATTTGTATAATTGGGTTATAAAACAAAGACCTAAGCGTAGTAAATTGACAGATGAGCAAATATATAGCCTTGATTTATTATCTTTCAAATGGAATGTAAAAAATAATGAAATTGAACTCAAAGAATTATGTAATGAATATGAAATATCATATCAAGATAATAAAGATATAATTAATAAATTTTCAAAAGATATGTTGAGTATAAAATTAGAATTTGCTAAAAATAATAATTTAATGGAAAAAGGTAAATTACCAGAGATATTAATAATTACTGATCAAGAAATTTTTAATAAATATGGAGTTACAATCGAACAACTATTTTCTGAATATAAAAAGAAAGATGTGAAATAATATGTTTATAAGCGAGTACATAACTGAATTTTATTTTAATCAATTATTAGATAAATATGATGAAAATTATTTGTTAGAATTTGATAGAAATAATTTTGTAATGAATTTAAACATATTAAAAAAACATAACATAACTTGTATTAATGAAATTGTATTATATTTTTTAGAAATATTTGCAATTGATACTAATGAGTTAGATTATAAATTTACTAAATTAGCAAGTAAATCAACTGTACCTTTAAATTTACAATTAAATGAAAATATATTTATTTTAAATAATATATTAGATTAAAAAAACAATACTAGATAGTATTGTTTTTTTGCTTCTCTTTTATATAATCGATTAATTGATCAAAATTTTCTCCCATTTCATGATTTATAGTATCAATAAAATATAGTAAAATATTATCATAAAAGAATTTAAAATATTCCTCATTTTTTAATAAAAATTCTTGATGGCTTTCAGTAAAATTATTTGGAATGGCTAATAAACCTAAACGATTATACTTGCTATTTTCTAAAAAATCATTAGAATCAAATAAAATCATATTACTTAATTTGTTAAATTCCATACAAATATCACTAAACTTTCTAGCTTTCGTTTCATAGTTATGAAATATTTTTAAATAAATAAGTAATATGTCAGGATGGTGTGTTGGTTTATCTCCAGGAAATAAGATGCTTTCATGGTTAGTGTAGTCATCTAAAAATAAATGTTCAGCTTTACCATCATCATCAACTATTATTGCTTTTAATTTATTTTTTTTATCAAAAATATCTTCGTAATTAATTATTTTTCTCATATTTAAATATTATTTTGAATTAGCTTTAAAATTAATTCTTTCCATGAAATCATTGTATGATATTACAGATTGATCATTTGCCTTATATTTACTCATTAATATCATATTAATTGCTTCACCATCTTTATAAATATTTTTCATAATATCTTGAGTATAATTTAAATAATTTCTATGCATTTCAGTAAATTTTTCTGGAATAATTAATAATGCTTGGCGATCGTCACTACCTTCTCTATATGGAGTAGTATCAAAAAATAGCATTATTCCAAGTTCATTTGCTCGTTCATAGACATTCATAGTAGTACTAAAATTAAAATCATAATTAAATACTTCTTTTAAATATATTTTAACAAATTCATCATGGTAATCAGGAACTGTATTTGGTCTGATAGGATTTTCCTTTTCTTGATAATCACTTGAAAATATATTATCAAATTGTCCATTGTCTTTGATAGCGATAACTTTTAATTTATTATTTAAATCAAAAATATCATCCATACTATTAACTTTTATATTACTCATAAAACACCTCTTACTTATTTATATTAAATATAAATATAAAATTATTATATAATATAGTACAAGTGTTAGTCAATTATGATATAATCATATTCAAGGTGATATTATGGATAAAAAAATATATATAGATTTTGATGGAGTTATATTAGATACTATTAGTGAATCATATAAGTGGTTAGCTGAAAAAAATATAGATTATAAGGATATAGAAAAAACAAAAAAGTTTTTTCGTGAATTAAATTGGGAAGTTTTAATAAATAGATCTAGTCCAATTAATAATAGCTTGGAAGATATAAGGTTGTTAATGAAAAATGGTTATGATGTAAACATATTAACACATGTTCAAACGGAAGCTGAAATAGAGGCTAAAAACATATTTATCTCAGAATTTATTGGTTCAATAACTACACATTATTGTCCTAAACATATAGAAAAATGTGATTTTGTAGATCCTACTAATTCATTTTTAATAGATGATTTTTCTAAAAACTTATTACATTGGGAAGATAAAGGAGGAATATCTATTAAATTTGCAATTAATGAAGAAGATGATAAATATAGAGTTATTGATAAGCTTTCTAAAATAGAACATATCATTTCTGATTATGTATAAATTGACTTTTTAATATATTTATAGTACCATAAAAAAGTAAATTATTTGTTTAAAATAGTATGTAAATTATTACTTTATAGAGAACTAACGGTTGGTGAGAGTTAGTATTAATATTTATAGAAGACATTAAACGTTAAATAAATCGTAATTCTACGTTACAGAATAAAGTGCATAGATTCTATGAAACAAGGTGGTACCGCGAACTTATTCGTCCTTGTATTTATAGAATCTTTTTAATATGAGGAGGACAAAATGGAAAAAATAATAATTAATACATTAAGTATAAATAATGTAGGTGAAACAATTACAGCAGCTGGATGGGTAAGTAAAGTTAGAAATTTAGGAGGACTAGTATTTATAGATTTGCGCGATAGAAGTGGATTGTTACAAATAGTAGTTAAACCAGAAAATAAATTTTATGAACTAGCTAATAGCTTTAAAAATGAATATGTAATAAAAGTAGTAGGGAAAGTAGTAGAAAGAGAAAATAAAAATAAAAATATGCCAACTGGGGATATTGAAATTGATGTTTTAGATTTAGAATTAATTAACAAAAGTAGTGAATTACCTTTTGAAATAAGTAATAATACAACTGCATTAGAAGATACAAGATTGAAATATCGTTATTTAGATTTAAGACGTGAAGAAATAAGTAAACGTTTCTTAATTCGTCATAAAATTACAATGGCAGTAAGAAATTATTTAGATAAAGAAAATTTTATAGAAATTGAAACACCAATTTTATGTAAAAGTACACCTGAAGGAGCTCGAGACTATTTAGTTCCTTCAAGAGTAAATAAAAATAAATTTTATGCTTTACCTCAAAGTCCACAATTATTTAAACAATTGTTAATGGTGGGGGGAATGGAACGTTATTTTCAAATTGCTAAATGTTTTAGAGATGAAGATTTACGTGCTGATCGTCAACCTGAATTTACACAAATAGATATGGAAATGAGTTTTGTAGAAGAAAAAGATG
>CAYJJT010000015.1:3467-20872 GCA_964370575.1 uncultured Muribaculaceae bacterium
ATGTTATTTATTTATAATAAAAATTAGTAGTTAATGTATTTTCTAAAGTTAAAAATATTGAGTTAACTAGACCTTTTAAAACTATGAAATATGATGATGCAATAAGATTATATGGTTCTGATAAACCAGATACTCGTTTCGAAATGCCTATTATTGATGTAACTAACTTCTTTAATAATACTAGCATTGAATTTATGAAAAATAAAGAAGTTAATTGCTTAGTAGTGCGTGATAGTGCTAGTAAATATTCTAGAAAAGAAATTGATAAATTAACTGATTATGTAAAATTATATAAAGCATCAGGACTAGCTTTTCTAAAATTAGAAAATGAACTTACAGGATCAATTGCTAAATTATTAAGTGAAGAAGAAAAGAATAATTTAATAAACTTACTAGAATTAAATAGTGATGATTTAGTATTAATTGTTAGTGATAATTATAATATTGTTAAAAATAGTTTAGGTAATTTACGTGTTAAATTAGGTCGTGATCTAGAGCTAATTGATAAAACAAAGTTTTCAACATTATGGGTAACAGATTTTCCTTCTTTTGAATATAGTGAAGAAGAAGGAAGATATACAGCATCTCATCACCCGTTTACTGCACCAAAAGATAGTGATATTGATAAATTGTTAAATGATAAAGGTAATTGTTATTCTAAAGCATATGATATGGTTATCAATGGATATGAAGTAGGTGGTGGTTCAATTAGAATCCACGATGAGAATGTTCAAGAATTAATGTTTAAAGCATTGGAACTAAGTGAAGAAGATATTAATGATAAATTCGGCTTCTTTGTTAATGCTCTTAAATATGGTACTCCACCACACGGAGGATTAGCATTTGGTCTTGATAGATTAACAATGCTTTTAACTGATACCGAAAACATTCGTGATGTTATAGCATTTCCTAAAACAGCAAGTGCAACAGACATGATGAGTGAATGTCCTAATGAGGTAAGTTCTAAGCAATTAGAAGAGTTATATATTAAAAATGTATAAAAGCGATATTATATCGCTTTTTTTATTGAATTCATTTACAAATATGGTAATATTATGATAAAATTATTTTAATGTAAGGGAGGATGTTATGGAACGATTTATACCAGATGTATACCAAAAAAGTGTATATACAATTAATTATACTAAACTTAAAGATCGTGGAATAAAGTGTCTCTTATTTGATTTAGATAATACATTAGTTCCAGCTAATGTTAAAGTACCAAATAAAAAGATTAAAGAGCTATTTTCAGAGTTAAAAGAAATGGGATTTAAAGTAATGTTATTTTCTAATAGCCCTAAAAAAAGATTAATTCCATTTGGAGAAGGGTTAGAAGTTGAATATATATATAGCGCTACTAAACCGATGATACATAATTATTTAAAAGTTATGAAAAATCATAAATATCAAGTTTCTGAAATTGCTATGATAGGTGATCAATTACTTACTGATGTATGGGGTGGTAATAGAGTAGGAGTAACTACTGTTCTTATTAATCCAATTAGTAAAAAAGATATTATATTTACTAAATTAAATAGAGCATTAGAGGCTTCTATTGTAAAAAGCTTAAGAAAGAAAGAATTGTTTATTAAAGGGAAATATTATGAATAAAAAATGCTTAGGATGTGGTGTTCTACTACAAGAAACTAATAAAGAAGAGTTAGGTTATGTTAATTCATTAGATTTAGATTTATGTGAAAGATGTTTTCGTGTACGTAATTACGGTGACTATACAGTAGTTAGCAAAGATAATGAAAAATTTTTACAAATAGTAAAGGATATTAATCATA
This sequence comes from uncultured Muribaculaceae bacterium, assembly GCA_964370575.1. Lineage (GTDB taxonomy): Bacteria > Bacillota_I > Bacilli_A > RF39 > UBA660 > MGBC107952. The sequence goes on from CAYJJT010000015.1 coordinate 5,258, forward strand.
CAAGAGATTTAGTATTATTTGTAATAGATATTTTTAATATAAATAATGAAGTAATTAGATTAGCTCAAGAATTTAGCAATCCCACTTTAGTTGTTTTAACAAAAAGAGATCTATTTGCTAAAGATATTTATAATAAAAAATTTACTGATAAAATAACAAAAATTACAAATAATGTTGTAGATTACACATTGATAAGTAGTAAAAATAATGAAGGTTTTGATGATTTAAAAGAAAAAATTTATAAATATAAAAAAAGTAATAATGTTTATGTTATTGGACTTACTAATGCTGGTAAAAGCACGATGTTAAATAACTTTATTACTTTATATTCGGATTTTGAACATAAAGTAACTACTAGTATGTTACCATCAACAACACTTGATACATTAAAAGTTGATGTTGCTGCTGATTTAACACTTATTGATACACCAGGTATAATCGATCATAGTATTTTTAATTATATTGACACAGTTGCGTTAAAAAAGATTACACCTAATAAAGTAATTAGACCAATAACTTATCAAGTTAAAGTAAATCAATCTTTTGTAATAGAAGATTTACTTAGAGTAGATGTTGAAGCAAACAATGATGTAACTATGTTTTTTTCAAACAAGTTAAACATAAATAGATTTTATAAAGATCATGATAGATTATTAAATTTAGAAAAGTATGTTTTAGATGTAGAAGATAATCAAGATATTGTAATATCAGGACTGGGATTTATTAAAATAGTAAAAAAAGCACGAATAGTAATATATACTATACCTAATGTAGAGGTTAGTATTCGTGATGCGTTAATATAAAAGAATAAGAATAAAAGATGGGTGAATATTATGGGAATAGGTAAAATAATAGGTATTGAAGATAATACAGTATTGTTAGAACTAAACAGTGATTTTAAAATAGAAAAAAGTATTATAGGATTGTATACTGTTTTAAAAGATAATGAAAGAGCGATGGTAGGAGAAGTAAGTAATTTTAAAGATGGAATTGCTTACATAAACTTACTGGGTGAAATTAAAAACGGTCAATTTATATTTGGAGCAATTCATAAACCTAGTTTAACTGCTATTACTTCATTACTACCTGATCAATATTTAAATACAATCTTAAGTTCTACTAATTATAGTGAACGTACAGATTTATATTTAGGTAAGAGTGCAGTTTATAATAATTTAAATGTTACAATTAAAATTAATGATTTTTTCAATCATCATTTTGCTATATTTGGTTCAAGTGGAAGTGGTAAATCATGTTCGCTAGCAAGAATAATTCAAAATATATTTGTAAAAACAGACCCTATCCCTTATAAAGCTAGTTTGTTTATATTTGATGCATATGGAGAATATCATCAAGCTTTTGAAAAAATAGGAGAGGCAAATCCTGATTTGAATTTTAAGTCATATACAACAAAGAAAAAATTTGGTAGTAGTGATTTATTATCATTACCAATTTGGTTATTAGACGTTGATGATATAGCGTTACTATTAGGAGCGGAAAAACATACACAGTTACCTATAATTGAAAAAGCTCTTAAGTTGGTAACAATATTTGGAAAAGATGAATCATTAGTAATTAAACATAAAAATGATATAATCGCCAGAGCTATTATGGATATACTTGCTACAGGTAATACTCCTGGGCAAATAAGAGATCAAAATACATCAGTATTAAGTCAATATAATACTAATGAACTTAATTTAGATACACTAATAACTCAACCAGGATACTCAAGACCACTTAAACAATGTTTATTTATTGATGCAAGCGGAAAGATAAGAGACATAGAGTTAGTTACTACCTTTGTTCAAAAATTTATGACTGACGATCTTCAATTAGAAATGCCAGATGGTAGTTTTAAATATAGTTTAGAAGATTTAGCTCGTGCATTTGATTTTGCTTTAATAAGTGAAGGAGTTTTAACTAGTGATAAAGTATTTGATGATGTTAACGTTTTAAAAGTTAGATTACATTCTTTAGTTAATGGAGAATCAAAAGATTTCTTTGATCACAAAAACTTTGTTACAAAAAGAGATTTTATTAAAGAATTAATTACTGCACCAAATGGTAAAAAAGCTCAAATAATAAATTTTAATATAAATTATATTGATGACCGTCTTGCTAAAAATATAGTTAAAATTTATTCAAGACTATTATTTGATTACGCTAAAACTTTACCTGAAAAAGGTAGTATGCCATTTCATTTAATATTAGAAGAAGCACATAGATATGTTCAAAATGATAATGATGTTCACTTACTTGGTTATAATATATTTGAGCGTATTACTAAAGAGGGACGTAAATATGGTGTTATACTTGGAATAATATCACAAAGACCAAGTGAGCTTAGTGAAACAGTATTGTCACAGTGTAATAATTTTCTTATATTTAAAATGTTACATCCAGTTGATGTTACATATATAAAAGAAATGGTTCCAAATATTACCAATGAAATAGTAAAAAAATTAAAGATTTTGTACCCAGGTACTTGTATAGCCTTTGGAGCTGCATTTAAAGTTCCCTTGGTAATCAATGTTGATATGCCTAATCCATCACCTAGTAGTAGTAGTAGTGATATAAGTGGGATATGGTTTGTTGATAAACAAGCTGGTGGTATTGATGAAGAAATTAGTGCTGATAGAATTATACAATAAAAAAAGAGTTAAACTCTTTTTTTATTTATAATATATACCTTGATAACTATCTCTTTTAATAAATTCTTTATCTATATCATTCATAACAACAAATTTTTTTACTAACCAATCTGGAGCTATTAAATCACTAACTTTAGGATCACCTGTTATTCTATTAACTACTATTTCAGGATTTAAATATTCTAATTGACTACAAACAATATCTATATATTCATCTTTTGACAAAAGTTTAAATTTATTTACATTATAATATATTTCAAGAGGTGTATCTTTAAGAACACTAAGCATATGTATTTTAATACCATTAATTTTAAAATTATTTAAATATTTCATAGTATCTATCATCATTTCCTTACTTTCATACGGTAACCCATTGATTATATGAACAACAACGTTAATGTTTCTTTCTATCAATTTATTAGTCATTTCTTCAAAACACTCTAGAGAATGACATCTATTAATAAGCTTATTTGTATCTTTATGAATTGATTGCAAACCTAACTCGACTGTTAAATAAGTTCTATTATTTAATTCAGCTAAATAATCTAAACATTCATCAGTTATACTATCTGGTCTAGTTGAAATAGAAAGACCAACAACATTATCCATTGCTAGTGCAGTTTCGTATTTTTCTTTTAGTTCACTAAGCGGAGCATAAGTATTAGTTCTTGCTTGGAAATATGCAATATACTTACCATCTTTCCATTTTTTATGCATCATATCTTTAATTTCATTAAATTGTATTTTAATATCATCAGTACTTTTTCCACCATATTCACCACTACCTAGTTTAGAACAAAAGATACAACCACCACTACCAACAGTACCGTCTAAATTAGGACATGAAAAACCACCATTTAAACTTATTTTAAATATTTTAGAATTAAATTTATTTTTATAAAAATAATCCAATGTATGATATCTTTTAAAACCTTCAGTATATTTAAATTTATTCATAAACTTCACCTAAGACATTATAACACAATGTGATAAATAAGTGAAAAATATTTAAAACACTTTCTAATTTATTTTTTAAATGATATAATTAAGATGGAGGTAAACATATGAAAGGTAAAAGTTTATTAAAATCAATAAGTTTTTTATTCTTAGCATTTATAGTTTTAACTTGGTTAATACCTGCAGGTTCATATCAATCAGGAACATTTGTTGCTGGCGAAGAAATGCCAATTGGTATTTATGAAGTTGTAAGAGTATTATTATCAGTATTCTCTAACTATACAATCTATGGAGTAATATTCTTATTAATAGGTGCACTTTATGGTGTAATGAGTAAAACAGGAGTATATGCAGTAGCAGTTGATAAAATAGCTAGTTTATTTAAAAGCAATTATAAAGCAGCATTAATATCATCAGTAGTGTTATTTGCTTTATTAGGATCAGTAAGTGGTTTTAATGTAGCAATATTTATTGCAGTACCATTAGTAATGGCAGTACTTGCTAAATTAGGAGTTGATAAGTTAACTACTATATTAGCAACTGTAGGAGCTATTATAGTTGGTAATATGGGTTCAACTATTGGGTTTGAAATTACTGGATATTTAAATTTATATTATGGAATGGAAGCATTTGCTAATATTATAATTGAAATTTTATTCTTAATTGCATTAATGGCAGTAACTGGAGTATTTACTATTATGAATGCTAAAGTAGAAGTACCGGATAAAAAAACAGCTAAGAAAACTACTAAAAAAGCAGCAGTTAAAGAAGAAAACAAATTAGAAGTACCATATTACGAAGAGGGAACTTCTAGTAAAAATATTATTCCTTTAATTGTAATATTTACATTAGGATTTGTTATTTTATTAGTTGGATTATTTAATTTTGAATATGCATTTGAAGTAACTGTGTTTCAAGAAATGTATACATCAATGATGGAATTTGAATTATTCGGATATCCAATTATAAGTAACTTATTTGGAACTATGAATCCGTTTGGAGCTTGGAATTTAGGAGAAATAGGATTTATTTTAGTTTTATTATCATTCATAATTGGATGGATTTATAGTTTAAGCTTTAATGAAATCATAGAAGCTATGATTGATGGAATGAAAAAAATGCTATATGTTGCAGTAGTAGTTATTGCTGCAAACATAATTATGTACTTAGTTATACCATCGAGTACAGGTTTCCATACTAATGTGTTTATAACTATAAATGATTTCTTCATGAATTTATTTGGAGAAGGATTTAATTTCATTACAACAGGAATAAGTACTATTTTTGGAAGCTTATTCTATAATGACTTTAAATACTTAGTTGATGCTACAGCACCAACTATAACTATGGTAAATTTAGATAGTACTAGTTATCCTGCAGTAGCAATGATGTACCAAGGATTACACGGTTTAGTAATGTTATTTACACCAGTAAGTTTAGTATTAGTAGCTGGATTAACATTCTTAAAAGTATCATTAAAAGAATGGTTCTTATACATTTGGAAATTATTATTATTATTACTTGCAGTAGTTACATTATTTGTATTCATAAGTGCAATGTTTATATAATTAAAGAGATAGTTAGTATTAACTATCTTTTTTGTTTATTTTAATTATATATATGGCAAAGATATTATCTTTTAATACATAAAATTAATTTGTCATCATATACTTAACTGGTGATACAATGATAAAAATAGGAGATTTAGTTACAAGGAATTCTTATAATAATGATATGATTTTTAAAGTGATAGATATAATTGAAGAGGAATATATTTTACGTGGAGAAGATATAAGATTAATTGCGGATAGTGAAGTTAGTGATTTGAAAATATATGATGATTCCAGTATTGATGAAGAAGAAAGAAAATTTATATGTAGTATAAAAGATGTTGCGAATTTAGATAGAAATGATTACTTTTATTTACCAGGAAAAATATTACATATAGATGCAGATAGTGATTACTTAAATAGATGTTTAAAATTTTATGAAGAAAATAATTTAATAGCAATAGGCATAAAAGAGAAAGAATACAATGTTAAAGATAAGATTGTTGATTTACTAATTGAGTATAATCCGAACATAGTAGTTATAACAGGACATGATGCTTATTATAAGAAAAAAGGTAATATTGATAATATAGACGCATATAGAAATAGTACTAATTTTATAGAGGCGGTTAGAGAAGCCAGAAAATATGAGAGCAGCCATGAAAAGTTATATATAATAGCAGGTGCATGTCAGTCTAATTATGAAGAGTTAATTAAATCAGGTGCTAATTTTGCATCTAGTCCAAAAAGAATAAATATTCATGCTTTGGATCCAGCTATCATAGCAAGTAAATTGGCTACTTCTGCAATTACAAAGGATATAGATTTAAAAGGTATATTGGATAAGACGAAATATGGAACTAATGGAGTAGGTGGATTACTAACGAAAGGAACTATGTATATTGGATACCCTAGATAATAATGTAGTTAGTATTAAAAGAGTTAAAGAAAAATTAAATAATCATGTTGGAAAAGTTGTTGAATTAAATTATAGCTTAGGTAGAAATAAGTTTGAAAGTTATGATGTTAAAATAAAAGAATTATATAATAATATTTTTATTGTTGAGTTAATAAATGATTATAAATGTATTAAATCTTTTTCTTATACAGACATTTTAACAAATACTGTAAAAATTAAATTTTAGTAATTTGTGTTTATATGACAATAGGAGTATAATATAAATATAAGCCAAGTGCTGAAAGGAGAGGTAGTATGAAAGTCACAACAGTTACAATACGTAAGTTAGAAAAAGAAAATTCTAAACTTAGAGGAGTAGCATCTATTACTTTAGATGATTGCTTCGTAATTCACGACATCCGAATTTTAGATGGAGATAACGGACTATTCACAGCAATGCCTAACAGAAAAACAACAGCCGGAACTTACAGAGACACAGCTCATCCTATTAACGCAGAATGTCGAAAAATGATTGATGATGCTATATTCAATGAATATATGAAAGAAATCTAACTTATTTAGTTAGTTTTTTTCATATATGTAATTATAATTTCATATATATTAGTAGGAGGATAATAATGGATAAAGCAGATAATTATATAAGTGGTCTTAATCATAATATTACACTAAGTGATAGAAAAAATATTATTGTTACTGGAGTTAAAAAGATAGAAAGTTTTGATGATGAGGAGTTTTTAATGGATACTAGTATGGGGTATATGATAATAAAAGGAGAAGGATTGGAAGTGATTAAATTAGATACTTATCAAGGAAATGTATCAATTAAAGGCAAAATAAATTCTTTGAGTTATATGGAAAAAAATAATGAAAAGAAAAAGAGTGAGAGTATGATTGGTAAATTGTTTAAATAATGGATTTAACAACACAATTATCGAGTATTTTCTTTTCAATAGTAATAGGTACATTATTTTCTATAACGTTTGAATTTGTCTATTTAAAATTAAATATAGAAGGTGTAGTATATAAGTTATTCTATAATTTTTTATATACATTTATTTTTGCATTAATATATTACTTTGGATTATTATACATAAATAATGGAATATTACATATATATTTAATTTTAACAGTTCTAATAAGTTTTATAGTATCTGAAATAATTTTATCGCGGTTGATAATAAAAAGATAATTTGTTATACTATCTTATAGTAGATAGTAGGTGACAGAATGAAAAAAATGAATAAGGCAACAAAAAGAAGAATTATTTTTTTTGTACCAATATCCCTTATAATAATTGTATATTTCATTTTTACATTTACTGTTAATATTATTGAAACAGCTTCACTAAGTTATGAAAAAAGTGAAAAAGAAGAAGAATTAAAGTTGAAACAAGAAGAAGTAAATGAATTAAATAGTGAAGTAGACAAGCTAGCAGAGCCTGCTTATATAGCTAGATATATAAGAGAAAATTATGATTATACAAAAGATGGCGAATATGTACTAAAATTAAATGAAGAGGAAAAAGAAGAAAAAAGTAGCGATGATACTTTAAATATAAATTATACTTATGTAGTCATAATTATTATATTATTATTATATTTTAAAAGAAGAAAAAATAAAAATAAAAAAAATAACACGTAATGTGTTATTTTTTTATTCTTCTATAGTTACAGTTCTAGTTAAAGTTTTAGTACTATCACTATAATTTACTTTATAAGTTATTGTATAAATATTTGCTGCACTAGTATCGATTAAAGTTTTTAAATCACTAATACTATCAGCACTTTCCTTATTACCATCACTATCAGTTACAGTTATTGAAACAGTACTACTATCAGTTACATCATCACTACCTTCTGTAACTTTAAACCCTGCATCATTATATATACTATCAATATTTAATTTAACAGAATTACTACCACTTAAGTTAATAGCAATAGGATCTTTAGCATCTTTTAAATCTACCTTAATTTCAGTACCACTGCTATCAACATTACCCATATTAGAGTATGCACTTTTAATAACGTAAGTATCAGCAGATTCACTAGTTATTCCTTCTAATGTAATACTAGTTTCTGTTACAAATTTTATTTGTTCAAGAGTACCACTACTATTTTTACGATAAACTTTATAACCGAATGTACCTAAATTATTATCATTGTATGAAGTTAAAGAATTAATAAATGAAGTAGCATAACCACTATTTTTAAACACTTCTGAAACCCATGAAGTATTTGCTGCAGTCGGAGTTATAGCATCCCAACTTAATGTAATTGTATTTCCACTTAAACTACCTTTAGCATTAGTTACATTTTCAAGGGTAGTAAATCTAGTTGATACTTCAGTAGGTTCACTTCCTTTTTTAAATAATTCAGTTATTAATAAATTATCTGGTGTATTTTCACTTGGTAATTTAGCTGGATAAGTATAATTTTCAACTGTTACTTCAACAACACTTTCAGGTTTAGAAAAGTTACTACCAGCAACAAAGAATTCATTAGCTAATTGTAAGAATAATTTTCGGTGTCCAGTTGTATTAGTAGTACTAACATAACCAGCTTCAGCACTATCATATCCATACCATATTACTAATGAATAATCTGGAGAATAACCAGTAACCCATAAATCGTTTACTGAGTTACTAGGATATCCTTTAGCTTCAACAACTTCAGCAGGATAATTCGAAGTACCAGTTTTAGCTGCGAATTTAGCTCCTTTAGAAGTTGTAGAAGTACCAATTCCCCAGTCAGCACTATCAATTAATATATCTGTAATCATGTAGGCAGTTTCGCTACTTATTACTTTATTTCTAGTTGTATCATTTTGAATTTCTTCACTAGTATCACGGTAAACTATTTTTGATACAGTATAAGGTTCAGTATAATATCCTCCATTAGAGAAAATTTGATAAGCACCTGCTAAAGAAGTAGGACTTTCACCATTATAACCACCTAATGAATGAGCTTCATGTAAACTTCCATTTTCAATTTCAGGATTTAATCCAATACTTTCAACGAAGTTTTTAATATCAGTATTACTATGACTTTGGAAAGCTTTAAGAGCAGGTATATTTCTAGATTCTGCTAATGCATTTCTAAGAGTCATCCAACCTTCAAAGTTTCTATCCCAGTTATTAACTGTTTGGCCATTTGAATAAGTATAAGGTTCATCTGCAAATGGAGTATATGTATTCCATCCATTATTTTCAAATCCTAATGTATAATCATATATAGGTTTTGCCGTACTACCAATTTGTCTTTCAGTTTGAGTTGCCGTATTAAATCCACGAGCAACCCCCTCAGTATTTCTTCCACCACTAAGTGCTACTAAAGCACCTGTTTCAGAATCAATTAAACTAATACCAGCATTGATTTTATCATTTTCCCATTTATATAACTCTCCACTTGTTACACCATCTAAATAAGACTGTTTTTCTGGATCCATCATAGTATAAATTTCAAGAGACACATCATATGGATTAACACCGAATTCTTCTTGAACTTCATTTATAACAACATCTAAATATTGTTGATGTTCAATATCAGAAGCACTTTTATCAACTATTAATTTATCGACAGTTAATTCTAAAGCAATATTATATTCATCTTCAGTAATATATTCATGACGAAGCATTAAGTATAAAACTGTTTGACGACGTTCTTCCGCGGCTGCAGGATTTAAATAAGGATCATATGCTCCAGGAGCTTGGAATAATCCAGCTATCATTGCACTCTCGGCAATATTTAAATCTTTAGCACTTTTATTAAAGTATGTTTGACTCGCTTGCTCAACCCCATAAGCTCCACCACCTAAATTAGGTTGATTAACATAAATTTCAAAGATTTCTTCTTTTGTATAATTAGCTTCAATTTGAAATATTGACATATAAATATCTGTAAATTTACGCTTGATACCTTCAAATCCATCAGCAATTTTAGAAGTATAATTATTTTTACTAACTTGCATTGTTAATGTTGATGCTCCACCAGCATCTTGACCTGCTAATTGACCAAGAGATGCCATTGTAAAACGAGGTAAATCGAATCCATTATGAGCAAAATATCTTGAATCTTCAGTCGCAATAATAGCATCAATTAATGTTTCACTTAATTCATCGTAAGTAACAAGTTCACGATTTTGCGTTCCTAATCGTGTCCATTCATCACCATTTATATCATATACAATACTTGATTCAGCATGATATAAATTTTCTGGATCAAATTCTGGTGCAGTAGAAATTATATAAGCCATAAAAGCTATCAGTGCACCAATACCTAATATAAATAAAATCAATAAAGTGATAAATATTCTTTTTAACCATTTACGTTTTTTCTTAGGTTTACCATTTTTATCAAGAATAACTTCTTTTTTATTCTCATTTTTCTTTTTCTTTTTGACATGTTTTCCAGCTACTGGTTTTCTACTAATAAAATTAGGAACTATTAATACAGCATCAATTATTCCTACAATTATTAAACTATATAAAAATCCAATTGCTAAACTTCCTATTACAAGAGCAACAACGCTAAGTCCTCCTATAAATATTTCATATTGATATCTACTTAATATCTTATTAAAATTTCTTTTACTCATACATTACCTCCAAAATAAATTTCATCTAAAATTTTCAAATAATCAATTCGTGGCTGATAACCATCTTTTATAAGAAATGCATTATCTTCAAAATAAGATAATGGAATTGATTTTCTATCGTTATTATTTATAAAATAACTTAATTTACTACTTTCTAATAAATAAGTACGATTTAATAAAGTGAATCTAATTATCAAAAATGATATACCATTATGATACTCGATATTTTTTAAATGGTCAATTTGATGCTTATGAATATTAGCTAATGGAAAATAGTTTTTATTCTTAGTTTCCTTAGCTTCAAAATCCACATATTTACCTTTATATATACCATTATAATCTGTCGTAGAAGGAACTTTAAAGTATGCTTCATTTATCACAGCTTCTTTACGACTTTTATAATCAACTTTAACTATAACTACAGGCGTAGGTTTTTTATGAATATTAGCTATATTATTATTTAGATAATATTCATTCGACAAGTTAATTTCAGCTTCTAAACTCATACCTCTATTACTAAATGAAGTTATATTGATAGATTTAGAAGTATTATTTTTTTTAATACCCTTTGGATAATTCATTCTTTATTCACCATTACAATTATACTACATATATTTTAATATTTCTATAAACATTTTATACTTTTAAAAAATAAATATTTGAGTTAATTAGGATATCTTTGACATAAAGGTATATAGAGTGTTATAATATTAGAACTTAAATGAGGTGGAAACATGAAAATAAATAGTGTAGATTTAGTAATGAGTGCTGTTAGAAGAAGTCAATATCCAACAGATAATAAACCAGAATTTTTATTAGTAGGACGTAGTAATGTAGGAAAAAGTAGTTTTATAAATACTATTATTGACAGAAAAAATTATGCAAGAACTAGTTCCAATCCAGGAAAAACACAAACAATAAATTTTTACAAAGTAAATGAAAAATTTTATTTAGTAGATGCTCCAGGATATGGTTTTGCCAATCTTTCAAAGAAAAGCAAAAAGAAATTTGGTTTAATGATGGAAGATTATTTAACTGGTAGAGATAATTTAAAACAAGTATTCATGTTAATTGATTTTCGTCACAAGCCAACTGCAGATGATATTATGATGTATGAATTTTTAAAACATTATAATATTCCTGTTACAATAGTAGCAACTAAAACTGATAAGATTGGTGTTACAAATCATCAAAAACATCGTAATGTAATATTAGATGAATTAGAATTAATCGTAGGGAATGATTTCGTAATGTTCTCAAGTGTTACAAAAAAAGGAAAAGATGTTATTAGAGCTAAAATAGAAATGCTAAGTTAATAGCAAGTTAAAATAAATTTCATATGATACCTTAGGGTGATAATATGAAATTTATTTTTTTTAATGATAAGAAAAAAATTATATACTTTAACAGATATTACATAAAAGGTTTGGATATTACTAGTAAAGAAAGTATTGAGGAATTTTTAAAAGAAATTTTTATTAGATTAAATGATGTCTACAATATAAATTTATGTGGTTTTTATAATGTTTATTTATATAATGATAAAAAGAGTGGTTTGATTATAAAATTATTAGAAGAAGATAGTGATTACTATAATTATTCACTTGATGAATTAGAAATGCGTTTAATAATTAAAGATTGTAATGATTTTTTATATGAAATAGATGATCTTTTCAACATTAATTTAGATATATTAAACTGTAGTAAAGTTTATATTTATAATGAAAAAGTATATTTAAAATTATTAAAAAAAATAAGTGAATATCAACTAGGTATTTTACTTGAAAATAGTGAAATAACTTATGAATTTACAGATAGAATAATAAATAAAGGGAAAGTAGTTAATATCACTAGTAATACTAGTAATAATTAACTATATATGATACAATACTTAATGTTTAGAGGTGATAATTATGAAAAAACCAGTCGTAGCCTTGGTAGGTAGACCAAATGTAGGAAAATCAACACTGTTTAATAGATTAGTTGGGAAGAGAATTTCAATAATTGAAGACACTCCAGGAGTAACTAGAGATAGAATATATGGAACTGTAAATTTTGATGAATATTCATTTCATTTAATTGATACAGGTGGAATTGATATAAGTGAAGAAGTATTTAATAATGAAATAAAAGCTCAAGTTGAACTTGCTATTGATGAAGCAGATAAAATTTTATTTGTAGTTGATGGTAAGGAAGGGCTAACTAGTAACGATCTAGAAGTTAAAAATATGCTTCAACAATGTAACAAAGATATTACTATAGTTATTAATAAAGCAGAAACAAAAGATTTTCAAGAATTACATAAGTATGAATTCTATGAATTAGCTTTTGATAATTACTTAGAAGTTAGTGGAGAACAAAATGTAGGTATATATGACTTACTAACAGATATCACAAAAGATTTTAATAAATATAAAGATATCGAGTATGCAGAAAATGTTGCTAAATTTTGTGTTATAGGAAGACCAAATGTAGGAAAAAGTACTTTAGTTAATTCTATTATTGGAGAAGAAAGAGTTATAGCGAGTAGTGTTGCCGGTACAACTAGAGATGCTATCGATACTGAATTTACATATCATGGTGAAGAATTCGTTGTTATTGATACTGCAGGAATGCGTAAACGTGGAAAAATATATGAACATGTAGAAAAATATAGTTTACTTAGAACTTTAAAAGCAATGGATAGAAGTGATGTTTGTGTAATTGTTATAAATGCTGAAGAAGGTATTATAGAACATGATAAACATATTGCTGGATATGCGCTAGAAGCAGGGAAAGCAGTTATTATTGCTGTTAATAAATGGGATATAATTGAAGATAAGGAAGAAGCTATGAAAAAATGGAAAGAAGACATTGCGGCTCACTTTCAATTTATGACATATGCTCCAGTAGTATTTTTATCAGGACTTACTAAAAGAAGAATTCATACTTTAATGCCAGAAATAATTAGAGTTTATAATAATAGTAAGAGAGAAGTTAAAACAAGTTTACTTAATAATGTTATTACAGATGCTTATGCACTTAATAATCCACCTAGTTATAAAGGTAAGAGACTTAAAATATATTTCTCTAATCAAGTTAGAACATCTCCACCAACATTTAATATTCAAGTTAACTCTAAAGGTCTAATTCACTTTTCTTATGAAAGATATTTAGAAAATAAAATAAGAGAAGCGTTTGATTTTGAAGGAACGCCAATTAAAATATATTTTAAAAACAAAGGTGAGCAATAACCAATTTATCCTTCTTACATATAATAATGTAGGAGGGATTTTTTTATGTTTAATTTTTCTGACAAATTTTTTAAAAAAGTCGAAAGCAAAACAAATGTGGGGAAAGATACAATCTTAGATCTTGCGAAAAAGTTACAAGCAGGTAATTTGAAAGACGAAAATACACTTCGAGAAGTCATAAAGGAAATAGGTAGTATGACTGGTAAAGAGGTCTCGAAAGAGAAGGAAGATAAGATAATAAACGCTGTAGTAAGTGATAAAGTTCCAAAAGATATCGGTAAAATGTTTTAAAAATAGTAAAAATATAGTAAAATGATTATAGTAAAGATAGGGGTATTAAATAATGAAAGAATTTGAAGAAAAAATAATTGAATATAAAAATTTTAAATCTAACCTAGTTAATGCGTCTACACAAATGTTAAAAATAATGAGCGATATGGAAATAGAAATGATTTCAAAAGAAATATTAGCATTTTTAAAAAAGAAATATAAAATAGAAAATTTACCAGAAATTAAAGTTATTAATAATATATTGATGAATGTTTTTAAAAATTCAGTTATTAGGAGTGAATCAGAAGTTTACATTTTACTGAGTAAAGTAGACAATGAATATACAGACAAAAACGAAAATGAAATTTACACTATTATTGATGAAGAAATTAAAATTTTAAAGAAAGATATTAGAAATATATATAATGTAAAAACTACTAGTTGTTATGCTGACTTTCCTAGAAGATGTACCGAAGATATATTTAAAGAACTAAAAAAACTGAATAATAGCGAAAACTTTGATGCAAATATTATAAAAATGAAAATGCAAACAAAAAAGGAATTGACAAAAGTTTTACAAAAGTTTTTAGATGGAGCTTATAAAATGTTAAATGTTCAAATAATTAATAAAATGGAAAATATATTAAAAAAATAACTGATAGTTATTTTTTTAATTTAAGTTAAGTGCTATACTTTAGTAAAGAGGTATAAATATGATTGAAGAAAAAATAAAAAAAATTATAAAAAGAGAAATTGATTTCAAACTTTTAAAACAGATTATGATTGCTACTTTTATGATTGGATTAATTGTTCATGTTTATGGATACATGAATATAACTTATAATCATGATTCCTTAAATTTTTGGCAAGAGGGAGACATTGACTGGAAAATATCACTTGGTAGATTTATGCAATATTTTAGTATTAAGTTACGCGGATATTTAGTAGTTCACTGGGTAGTAGGAATTATCTCTCTATTCTTATTATCATTATCTACATACATGATAGTAAAAATTGCTGATATAAAATCAAAAATAAATATTTACTTAATTCCAGCTATAATATTAACTAGTTTGCCTTTTATAAATACAAATGTAATTTATACTCATGAGACAGATGCTTTTATGTACGGGATGTTATTTTCTGTTTTAGCTGTTTATGTCTACAATAAATATAAATATGGTTATTTAATATCACCAATATTACTTATGATGGGTATAGGTTTTTACCAAGTTTTTATATGTGTCGCATTAGGTATGTATACAATCTTAATAATTAAAAAGATAAGTACTAAAAATAAAATTGAAGAAATAATAAAATATATTTTCAAAATTATACTTAATATATTAGCAAGTTTAGTTATTTATTACGTTATTAACATGATCGTATTGAAATTAACGGGAATTAATGCCAGTAATGATTATAATAGTGTAAATAAT
>CAYJJT010000016.1:0-326 GCA_964370575.1 uncultured Muribaculaceae bacterium
TAATTATACCACAAAATAAAAGACACTTATTAAAAAGCATCCAATTTTTATATTTTACAAAAGTTATCTTTTCAATTATCTAATAATAATTTAAGTCTAAATTTTTCTAGTGACTATTCACTGTAATCAATAAAACTAGTTTCTAATGATAAAGATAGTCCTTTATCATATCATTTATAATACACTTTCTTTTATTTTATTTATTATCTTTTTTACACCATTCTAAGAGCCATATTTTTTTATCAACATTATATATTTCTGTCTCTATTTTAGAGTACTCACACACTGTTCCTCCTGGTCTACAGTATTTACCGAAACATTTACCG
>CAYJJT010000016.1:336-18406 GCA_964370575.1 uncultured Muribaculaceae bacterium
CTACCATGACCTGCATCTATAACTATTCTATAATCTTTCATAATAAATCACCTATATTACTATATGAAATAGGTAATATTTTGTTAATATCTATTATTAGTTAACTGAAAGAAAAAACTATACTTATGTTGTATAGCTTTTTACTTATTTTTCAAGTAACGCATTTAAAAGATCTACTATCTCTTTATTTAAGGATGCTTTTTTATAATTTTTACTTAACTCTATTAAAAAATCTTTATCTTTAACTGAAGAAAGCTTATCCAATGTTTTTTTAATACTTAATTGATTTTCTCCTGCTAATGAGTAAATTTCTAATAAATAATTTGCATTTAATTTATCAATCAAATATGTTTCTATTGTATCAAAATTTATATTAGTATCTGAATAATTCAAGGCTAATCTAAATAACGCTTCATATTCATGTTGGAAATTGATTGCTATTTTGGTAAGTTCTTCAAAATCATCTTGCGATATACTATTATCACAAATTCCAAATTTATTATAAATATTATTAAATAAGGTATACAATTTAAACATATCTATATTACTTTTTACTAATTGCAAGTTATTACATTTTTTACTTAATTTTATAAGATTATTATTAGTTATATTTTTAGAAATTACAATTGTATCAATATTTTTCATATTTAATATATTAGATTCTAAATTATACATAGTTAAATCTAATATTTTTACATTTTCTACTTTTAGTAACGAATTATTACCTATTAATTTTAAATAGTCTGTGTTTTTTATAATTATATTATCTGTATAGTTACAATCGCTAAAAACTAATTTTTTAATATTTTTGCAATCAATATTGCTTTGACTTTTTATATCAAATTTAACATTATGAAGACATAGCTCAGTTAATTTTGGTAATTCTAGAATATCTTTTAATTCATTAGAATTTATTTTTAAATTTACCATAGTTAAGGAACTTAAATTTTTTAATAATTTTAACTCTTGTAAATCAATACTATAAATATCATATTTATTTAATTCATTATGCGATGATATTGTTATTTTTTCAATTTTTTGTAAATCTTCTACTTCAATTCCTTCTTCTACTTCTGGATGATTATAATCGTCAAAAATATAATTATTAATACTATCAGTTTTTATTTTTATTTTCATTTTAACAGCAATTCCTTTCATTTACATTATACAATAAATTAATTATATTTCAAAACTATTACATTTATAAAATCCGTAATATAATTTGCAAAATAAAAAACAGATATTAATCTGTTTTTTATTTTAAGCACCAGTAAATTCTCCAGTTCCTTCATTACCATAAAATTTATCTTCTACTAAATCCCAAAAACCAATTTCTCCACTTACATTCAATCTTACAGGAATAAAGTCTCTAATTAGTTCTCCAGTAGTAGCATCAGTTATTTTAAAACTTTTTCTCATACCTACAAAATTACGATGATCTCTCGAAACACCATCATAGGCAATTTCATTACCACCTAAGTATATATCAGTCTCATAAGCTTCTGGAATTAATTTTTGTCCCATTACTGAATATGAATATGATCCTATACGTAATTCAAATCTTGAAAAGTACATTTCATACCAAACATTGTTTTTAAGTGCTGGACTTAATTGTCTAGTAGTTCCACCATATCCATTAAACACTCCAGTAGGACCTACATGCACACCTAAAGAATAATGAGGGCTAAGTCTACCACCTAATAACCAAGAACCTGTATTTTTTGATAAATCAGTTACTAAAAATTCATCTTCAAATATATAATCTCCAGTATTAGTTACACCAGTATTAATATATTGTCCTCCATCACTTTCAACATATTCAATTACTTCATACATATCTACTACTTCAATAGTTGTATTTATTGTCTCTGTAAGTCCAGCATTCGAAGTTGCTGTACATGATAAATTATGTGTACCTAAAGTTAATGAAGTAGTATCTGTTATATCACATACTAAACTACCACTTGATGGTCCAAAAGTTGTTGTAAATTTATCTACTAAGTTTATATCTGATCCTAATTCAAATTTTATATTCTCATTTTGAGTTATAGTTGGTACAGACTTATCAATTTTTACTATTTTACTATCTCTACTAATTAAACCAGCAGTATCCATAGTAGTTATATTTACAGTTGTACCTATAGTATTGTTATTTATAGCAAGTAAATCTATAAACGTTGCTAAGTGACCTGAACCACTATCATATCCATCTGTTTTACTTATTGTTACATTACTTGTATACCAACCGTTAGTACCAAGTGTTCCATTAACTATTATTTCTCCAACTTCTGGGACTATTTTATCTATTTTAACAATTTCAGAATTTGTAGATTCATGACCAGCATTATCTGTAGTAGTTACTTCAACTGTTGTTTCAGCCTGAACTCCAGTTAATATATCTAAATTAACAGTTGTTTCTTTAACACCAGACATATTATCACTACCAGCTGTTGTTTCAACTGTAACATCACTTGTGTACCAACCACTAGTTGTTTTAGTACCTTCTAAAATTATGTCTCCTGCTACAGGAGCATTTAAATCTACTTTGACATCTAATAATTCAGTTCTTGTATGTCCTGCTAAATCAGTTACTTGAATTTCTAATTGTTCTCCATCTGTTTCATAATCAACAGTGATTTCAATATCATCTAAGCTACTAGAATCAAGACCTGAATAATCATCACTTGCATCAATATTAGATATAATAATTGATTCAATATACCAATCATTTAATCCTTTAACTTCACTTATATCATAGCTATGAATAGTCGGTTTTGTTTTATCTATTTTAATTGTTTCTACTACTTCTCTAGTTACATTACCTGCATTATCTGTTGCAGTAATAATAACATCAGTTCCTAAAGTTTCAGTTGTAAATACAGTTTCATTAGATACGATATCTTTAACCCCTGACAAATTATCTGTCGCTGTTAAACCACTAACAGTAACATCACTTATATACCAATTATTTAGACCTGTAGATCCTGTTAAATCATAATTAGTAATAACAGGCGCTTCTTTATCAACTTTAATTATAAAAGTCTTAACAGCCATATTTCCGGCTTTATCAATAGCAGTTATAGTTATTAATTCACCATCTGTATTATAATCAATAGTAGTTTTATCTATAGTAATAGATTCTAAATCATCATTATTACTTGTTCCATTAGTCTCTATAGTAACATCACTTGTATACCATCCGTTAGTTCCAACTGTTCCAGTAATAATTGGATTATTAATAACAGGCAAAGTTTTATCAATAGTAACAACATCACTACAAACCACTTTCGCATCTACAGCTCCTGGTTCTATAACACATACTCTATTATCACCTTCTGTATCAAGAGTGATATCTCCGTTTAAATCTAATGTAGGTGTACAAGTATCACCACTAGTAATACAATATTTTAAAATGTCATCACTATTTACTTTTACTGTAACATCTTCGTTAGTAATTCCATTTTTACTAAAGTCAAAACTTACAGGGCCTTGTGTATTAGGAACTACTTCCTCACTAGAATTATCACCACTATCATTACCTGGATTATAATTATTGTTAGTATTTTCATTAGTCTGATTCGAATTACCAGCTACATTCATATTATTATCAGAAGTTAAATTATCTTCTTTTGAATCAACAGATAAATCATTATCATTAGATATATCACTATCATCTTCTGTTTTAATATCATTACTATCTTCATCATCTGAATCTAATTTAGTATTATCACATTCAAAATTAGTACCATCGTAAGTACAATAACCTTCAATTCTTGTATCATTGCTTTCCATGATTTCACAATCAAACATTTTTAATACTTCATCTTCATAAACTATATTTTCACAAATAAATTCATCTTCAAATAAATCTTTATCTTTTAAAAACCCATTTTCTACATCTGTATCTCCATAATCATTAGTTTGTAAATATGAATAAACATTTTCATAAAATAAACCTCTATCTGAAGTACAAGAAAGTTTGGTTAATAAAAGTATTATAATAAATATAATCACTATTATAAACATAATAATTTTTTTATTTCTATTTTGCATAAGTTTCTCCTACTCTATGTTCCCAATTATAGTAATTATATCAAAGCAAGCGACATAAAACAACAATTTTATTTAATATTTACAAGTATTTATCAGCAAATTGTAAATAATGTTAATTTATGCTTTATTTATATAAAAATATACTGTATAATTTAAATTACATCTAATTATTGTATTGGTGATCGGAACAATCACTAATACTTTATTGGATGTTTTTTTATACTCTATTCTCTATTACAAATTAATAATGATAATTATCAATTCGCACAATTATTTTTTTTATGATAAGATGTAATCAGAGAGGATGGTTTTTAATGAAAGTAATACACAATGACAATGTCTTTATCCAAATGGAAGATCTAAACTTTTTAAAAGAAATAGATCATAATGTTCCTGAATTTTTAATAAATAAAAGTTCAGAAATCAATAATATGTCGCTTCTTAATCATTTTGATTTTATCAAAATAAATGATCAAGCTAGTATTGAATATTTAAACAATACAAATATTATTATCGATTATGATGAGTACAGATATCTTGCTTATGAAGAGATATCAGGTAAACTTTATAGAATATCAAGAAAAATTAATCAATTGATTGGTAACTTTAAATCGTTAAACGATGATGAATTGCATAATGCAATGTTAGAATATAAAATTTTAAATCATCGTTTTAACTCTTTCAAATATTTATCTGATACATTAATTAATAGAACCGAAATTAATATTCCAGAATATAATGTTTGTTGTAAATAAAAAGATAGTTGAAACTATCTTTTTTTATTTGCTAATTTATTACTAATTTGTTTTAATTCATCTATATTATTTTTAATTTCATTAAACGCATTATTTATAATATTTTCATCAGTTAAATCAACATTTAAACTTTTAAGCAAGTCATTAGCATTTTTACTACTACCTTGTTTTAAAAACGCTATATAATCTGTTTGATCCATAATACCATTTTCTAAACTATTAACTATTGTATTAGCAATAATAATACCTGTAGCATATTTATACTTATAAAAACTCCATCTAAATAAATGTCCAACATTTATCCAATCAAGTGCATCACTTTTGTTTAATTCTAAACAATAATAATCTTTCATTAATGATAAATATTTATCATTAATCTCCTCTAAACTAGCATTAGAATTATATATATATATTTCTAATTCTGTTATTAAAATTTGCTTAAACACTAAGTTTATATAGTTTTCAATATTTTTAGATAGAAAAAACATTTTTTCTTCTTCAGTATTAGCATTTTTAATTAAATATTTTTGATATAAAATTTCATTTACTAGTGCAGCTATTTCGCCTATAAATATAGTAGTATCTTCGTATAAAAATAATTGATTTTCTTTAGCTAGTGAATAATTAACACTGTGTCCTAATTCGTGAAGTAAATTTTTACCATCAATATAATTGTTTCTGTAGTTTAAAAATGAATATTCATGCCAAGAAAAAACTATACTTTGATGTTTTTTATCATCTTTTTCAAAATTCACATTATTTTGTAAAATTGACTTGGCTCTGTTTAAATAATTATTACCTAATACTTCAAAAACATCATCTATAATATTTTTAACCGCCACTATATCTAAATTAAACTTATAGTCAGCTATAGGTGCTGAAATATCATATATTTGAAAATCTTCTATCCCATTAATTTCTGCTTTTATTTTATAATATTCATCAATCAAATATTTATGTTTAGTAGTTGTATTTATGATATTGTAAAAAAGTTCTATACTTATTTCATCATTATAAATAGTATTTTCTAAATTACTTTTAAACTGTTTAAGTTCACTGTTAGATTTTTTCAATTGAGTTAATTTTATAAATATATTACCTATTTTTTTATAATTATTAACATTAGCATCTTTAAATGTAGAATATACTTGCTTACGTATAGCCCGATCTTTACAACATAAATATTTATTAATATTTTTATTAGTTAAATTTACTTTTTTACCTTCAATTTCTAAAGTACCATATTCAATATTATTTATAATATCATTATATTCCTTATTTAGTTTATTCATTTCAATATTATTGTTTTTAATAATTTCTAAATTTTCCACACTTATTGACTTATTATTTAATTTATTAAAATAATAATCATATTCTTTCAAATCAGTATTACTTAGCTTAACTTCATTTTCAAATTTTGATAATTTCACATTAGACTCTTCGTTTAAATTCTCAGCTATTTTTTTCAAACTTTGACATTCAATATTAGAAATGTCTTCATAATAACGTAATGAACCATATAATAATATATAATTAATTTTTTCTTTAATATCATTATATTTTTTTAGCGATTCTAAATCTATTTTATAATTATTTAAAAATAATTCTAATTCTAAATTTACTTTGATAATACCATCTTTAAAATCTTTTTCATTTTGAATATGCTATCTAATTTCCATGCCATTTTATTATCTATAAACTAGTATATCAAAAAACAATACTTATTCTAGTATTGTTTTCCAAACCACACACGAGATTTTGCTTCGTTACCACAAATAGCACAACAGCCATCTATTTCTTCGTTCTCAATTAAACATCTTGATTTTAAAGTAGTATCATTCTTAACTTTATCTTCACATTCGGTATTACCACACCAATTTATTTTAATAAATCCTGGTTTATTTTTTGCGATTTCTTTGAATTCGTCATAATTTCTAGCAAAATGTAACATTGAATCTCTACGTTCTTTAGCTTTATTATACATATCGATTTGAATTTGAGGTAATAAAGATTTTATAGTTTTAACTATATCTTCAAATTGTACTTTAATTTTTTCCTTGTTATCTCTTCTAACAATAGTAACTTCATTATTTTTTAAATCTCTTTCTCCTAATTCAATTCTTACAGGGTACCCTTTTACTTCTGCTTCTGCAAATTTATAACCTGGAGATTTATTAGTATTATCTACTTTAAATGTAATATCTTCATTCTTTAGCTCATTTGTTAAATCAATTAATTTATCTTCTACATTACCAATAGGTATAATACAAGCTTTAAATGGAGCTATATTTGGTGGGAGAATAAGACCACTATCATCCCCATGAGTCATTATAATAGCTCCGATCATTCTAGTAGTTACTCCCCAACTAGTTTGATATGGATTTTCTAATTTATTTTCTTTATTTAAAAATTCAATTCCAAATACTTTCGAAAAATTTTGTCCAAAATAATGACTTGTACCATTTTGTAATGCTACACCATCCCACATCATAGCTTCTAATGTATATGTAGTGTCAGCTCCTGCAAACTTTTCTTTTTCAGTCTTTTTACCAACTATGACAGGTAAAGCTAAATAATTTCTTTGCACTTGCTCATATATATCAAGCATTCTAAGTGTTTCTTCAACAGCCTCTTCTTTAGTAGAATGCATTGTATGACCTTCTTGCCACAAAATTTCTCTACTTCTTAAAAATGGTCTAGTCGTTTTTTCCCATCTAACAATAGTACACCATTGATTATATAATTTAGGTAAATCTCGATATGATTTGATAATCTTCTTATAGTGTTCACAAAAAAGCACTTCACTTGTAGGTCTAACACACATTCTCTCTTCTAACTTTTCACTACCACCATGTGTAACCCAAGCTGCTTCTGGAGCAAAACCTTCAATATGATTTTTTTCAATATTTAATAATGATTCAGGAATAAACATTGGCATTTGAATATTTTCGTGTCCTGTATCTTTAAACATTTTATCTAAATGTTTAACTATTTCTTCCCATAAAGCATAACCATATGGTCTGATAATCATTGATCCTTTAACTGATGAATAATCTATTAAATCAGCTTTCATTATTACATCAGTATACCACTGTGCAAAATTGTCTTTTCTATTAGTAATTCCTTTAACTTCCATACGTTTAATCTCCTTTGTCAAATTTATAATTATTATATCATTTTTTTTAAAATTTAGTAACTATTTTATATAAAAAGAAGTCATAGACTTCTTTTGAAAATTATTTTTTAAAATTTTGATACCAATCATCTAGTTTATCAATAGCTTCACTACCTTTTTCTTTGGTATAATCATATGCTTCCTGACCTTTATCTTTAGCAGCTTCATATGTTTCATGAACTTTATCACTATTTGTAAAACTATCTATTGTATTATTAAAACGCTCTGAATAATCTTTCATTTTATCTAAAGTTTCAGTTTCAATATTTTCTTCTGCAAAATCATTTATATTATTTTTCCCCTTTTCAACTAAATCAAAGAAGCTATCTGCCGCTTGATTTGATAAATTTAATATATCTACTTTATAAGATGGATAATATATTTCTACAGTATTATCTATTTTTGATATTATTTCTAAAACTTTTTCTTTTCCATCATCTGATAATTCATTAAAAGTTACTCCATTTATTTCACTATCATAAAATACAAAGTCTACAATCGTTATAAAACCCTCTTTGGTTTTTTTTAGTCCTTCTTCTAAATTAGCAGATATAGTATTTGCTATATCATTTTCAATTTTTATAAAATGATCAACTGTATTTTGTTCATCACTATGAATATTACTATTTTGTTGATCTTCTGTAACAGTATCATTTAATTCATCATACGATGGATCTACCGAATATATTGTAGTGGTTGTATTACTATCATCACCATTAAGGCTAGTAACTACGCAGCCTGTAGTAGCAAATAAAGTTATAATTGATGCATACAATACAACTTTATTATTTAATATTTTTTTCTTGTTTTTGTTTAGCATTTATTCACCTTCCAAGTAATTATATTATATCACATAATTTATTATTATCTCATTATTATACTATAAACAGTAATATTTTTTTTATTTAATAATAAAATATATAAGAAATGAAAAAGAGGAATTAACATATGAGACAGATAAATTATAATAATGATATTTGCAAGTTTGAATTTAGCGAAAAAGATATAGATTTGCATCATAATTTTTTTATTATTACAAAAAAAGGGTATCTTATAAATTTTCAGAATAATAAAAATTTGAATATAGACTTATCAAATTTTCATCATATATATAAAGAGGATAGTATAAATAAAATATTTTCTTTATCTGAAATTATAAAAATGATTATCGAAGAATTTGATCATGTAATATTTTTCAATTCGAATATAAAGAACGGAATTTTTTTATATAAAAATTATAGCACATTAACAATAGAACAAAAAAATATTATAAAAAAATTTATTAATAATAATAAAGAATATATTTTTGAATTGTTAGAGTACAATAATATGTGCCACTACTCTAATAGCATCATAAAAAAATAGTTTTTGACTATTTTTTTATTTTTAATCATTTATAAGTATAAGTTCCAGTTTCTCTTTTAATATTTGTTCCAAATAAGTAATTTTTTCTATTGTTTTACAAACTGAATTATTTACCTGTATCAATTCACAATTACTACAATTACTATCAATAACTTTTTTTATTTTTTCGCTCTCATAACATATAACCTTTGCTATACATTTTTCAATTAAGGCAATACTATTTATAACTTCACATTTACATTGGTTTTTATCACATGGAATATCTAAACATTCTATATCTATTCTACATTCGTCATCTAATACTATTTCACAATAATTATAATGATTATTACATCGGTTATTTATAAATTGATATATATATTTATATCGGTATCTGCAATCTATATTACCAATTACAATTAATTGATTCTTTTTACCAAATATTTTATCAACTTTTATATTATCATCTAAATATATTTCACTTACTATATTACCATTCATTGTTAATTTAGCGATAAAAGTTGAACCTTCTTGCTCATATGCTATGATTACATTACCATCAATAATACCAATAGTATTTATACATACATTATTATTAAAATTAATATTATTACAGCATTTATTATTGTTGTTAATTATTTTTTTTTGACATAAACAAGTTGACGTTTTTATTTTATTTTTACTATAATTATTAAGTTCATTTTTTATATATTCACCTGTTGTACTGATAGAAAAAATATTGTTACTAGTAGACAATAAAATTTTATTATTGCCTTGATCATAAACTATACCATTTAACTCATCTTTATTAAAATTTATATTAATTTTACCTATTTCATCTAATTCTTTAGAATATATATATATGCTTTTAACATCATTTTTTTTAATGACTAGATATTCACAATCCTTATACTTTGTATAAATAGTTACTTCATCAAATAAAGATATATCAAAATATTCTGTATCATTATTATTAATACATTTTTTCCCAATATATTCCTTTCTAGGACCAAGTATATTATTAGATATACTATTAAAATTATTCTCATCTTTCTTTTTTACACAACATTTATTATTCATTTTAATTCACCTACCATACTATTTTAATATATGCCTATAGCTTTGTTTAGTACCTAACTTAATTTAGGAAATAACATAGTCACAATTATTTTTTTATCATAGTATACTTTGAAAGGAGATATTATGAACGAAACAACAAAATTACCAAATAGATGTGAAGCTATTACAGCTATAATAACATCAGTAGCTGATGAGCAAACTGGATTAGCAAGCATATTAAATATTGAAGCCGAAAAAATTAAAACTATTATTGCTACTAGTAAAGATACAGACGAAATATTAGCAGCTAACAAATCTGTGGATAAAATGATTAATTCTATCACTAAGTTAGAAATAATTTTATCTGGAAAGTTAGAATTATTCCATGATTGTCTATGCACAACATGCGAAGGAGAAACTGCTGGTTATTCTATATTGTCCATGGTAGTAGAAAACGAAAATGGAGGTACGATTGTACGTGAAGACGATTTAAAAACATTTGATTTTGAGCCAGGAACAGTTGGAACTACAATTAAGTTTATAACTGAACCTGAAACTGATGTTATTTTAAAATCAGTTTTACCAACAGGATTAAAATATGATGCTAATAAATTATATATACCAGACAGTTATAATTGGACACAAACATATAATATGATATTTACTGTAGGTTATGATGAAACTGCCTATGATATTACACTTAGAAATGTAATATAGATTCTATAATATTTATAAAAGGAGTGAAATAAATTGAATCAAAAAGATATATATACGTTAAATTTTTCTAACGAAATAGATTTAGCGGAATTACAAGAACATTATCAAGAGATTGAGCTTATTGCTACACCGGAGATTAGTACTAGTACTATAACTGGTAAAGTAGAAGATCAAGATGGAGTTGACGTAGAGAATGCTACAGTTAAGTTATTCGATACTGAATTCAACCCAATAAAACATACAATGACTAATGCGGATGGTAATTATACTTTCCAAAATGTTCCAAGAGGTGATTATATAGTTTATGCTGTAAAAGATGGTTATTCTCTGTCAACTAAAAGACCACTTACATATACTGGTGTGGATATCCGCTTAAATGATTTAATTATAAGTGAGGATACTACATATACAAAGGGTAACTTATACGGGTATGTATTTGATGATCATGGTTATGAATTTAGTGGAGCTGTTGTTAAACTAGTTGATGATACTAATATAACAGTTGCTGAAACTGTAAGTGCAAAAGATGGAGAGTTTATATTTAGTAAATTAGACGCCGGAACTTATACTTTAAGTGCTAGTGCTGATGATTATGTTGTATATACACCCTATGTAGTTGAAATAGTTGATGGAACTAATACTGAAGAAAATATTCACATGATAAAAGTTGCTGAAGCAAAAGAAGGGACTATTAACGGAATAGTTCATAATACAAATAAAATTCCAATAGTTGGTGCAGTAGTTGGATTATATGAATCAGTTGGTACAGGTGAAGAAAAAACTTTAAAATTACGCAAAACATGTCGTACTAATACTGAAGGAAGATACTTCTTCGGAGTAGTTCCTGAAGGTAAATGGGTTGTTAAAGCAAAAGCTACAAGTAATAGATAATAAAAAATAACGTATATCATACGTTATTTTTTATTAATAAACTATTTCAACATTAACTCCACTAGGGAAAACAATATTGTTTCTATCAGCTTCTGCCTCAGAATCAATAGTTACATTTGCTAAATTATTAGAATTTGTAAATAAATTTACTTTAAAAATAGATGTTCCATAATTATTATAATCTTTTTCCGTTAAATCACCAAAATGTATATCTGTTAAATTATTCATATCAGCAAACATTTCTGAGTAATCATTTATATAATAAGTATAAAAATTGTCTAAATTCAATTTAGTTATATTATCTAAATTTTTAAATAAACTATTAGAATCAAAATTAGCATATATTTTTTCATCAGATTGAATTCTCAGTACATTTCCATCAATGTATCCTACTATTGGACTACCAGAATTAGAAGTTGCCCCGAAATTTAATCTTTCTGATGTTGGTAAAAAATTATATTCATCAGAAATACCATGTTCAAATGAAATTTCAGTAACTCCACTAAATAATGTTATACTTGCTAAATAATTTTTAAATTCCGTCGCTGACAATAACATAGAGTCACTATATGTATATGTTCCTGACACATGCGCTGAAAAACCATTACCTGCGATAACTGTACAATTTAATGTAGCTATTTGAGCACTACTTAATTTATTATAAAATTCATTTTTATCACAAGAAAATTTCTCTATATCAGAAGGTCCTACAACGATTTCATTAAAAATTGCAGTTTCTAATTGCGTATAAGCTTTTTCTATATCATTGCTATCTTTTTCTATGTAACTATTTAGATTTACTTCACTACCTAAATATGGTTTTATTGTATCAATTTTTATTGTTTCCTCAAAGTAACTAGTATTACCTGCATTATCTGTAGCATTAACTTTTATTGTTTCACCTGAAGTGTTTAATGATAATTTTGCATCTTTATGATCAATATAATCAAAACCTTCAACTGTCATAATTGTATCTTGAACACCAGACATATAATCTGTTGAACTATTATTAGTTATGGTAACAGGAGTAGTATACCAACCGTTATTTCCCATTGTACCATCTATTGTCAGTTTTTCTATAGTTGGTGCTTCTGTATCGATCTTAATAACTTCTTCATAAGTGGAAACATTTCCTGCCTTATCTATCGCAGTTATAGTAACAGTCTCTCCATTTGTATCTTTTGACAATAATTCTTTATCAACTTCTATTTTATCTAATCCAGATAAATTATCTGTAGCACTATTATCTACTATTGTAACTGATGATGTATACCATCCATTTTTTCCTTTATTACCTTCTAATGTAGGTTTATTAATAACTGGTTTCTCAGTATCAATTTTAATAACTTGTTCATATGTCGAAACATTACCAGCATTATCTACTGAAGTAATTATAACTGTTTCTCCTGCTGTATTACCAGAAACACTTGTTTTATCAATTGTAGTTTCTTTAACACCAGATAAATTATCACTAGCATCAGCATGATTAATTGTAATATCGGTAGTATACCAACCATTATTACCTACTGTTCCAGTAATAACAGGGTCATTAATAATTGGTGCTTCTTTATCTACTTTAACAATTATTTGCTTAATTGTGACATTTCCGGCTGCATCAGTAGCTGTAATAGTTACTGTTTCTCCTGCTGTATTATAGTTAATTAATTTTTTATCTATAGTAACATCTACAGCACTTGAATCAATAACTCCATTTAATTCTATCAATACATCACTAGTATACCAACCTGTTGCACTAATAGTTCCAGTTATAGTTGGCTCATTTATTATTGGCGCTACTGTATCCTCAACTACGTCTAAACTAGTATTAGAATCCCCACTTTCAACATTTGAGCTTTCCTTACCGGCTGCTTTACTCATTACTTCATTTAAATAATTATTAAATGTTTCACTTTCATTATTTGAAGCTTTTACAATTGCTTCATTACTGTTAGATTTACTACTTAAATCTATAGTTGTTTTATCTATGTTGTCATTACTAAAAGAATTATTTACACCAATTCCAATAGCAAAGAATGCAGAAATAGTAATAATAAATGTCACTACTATTTTACGCATGTTATAACCTTGTTTTTTCATTCTATCTCCCTACCATAATAAATATATCAAATAGAAAACAAATTTGCAAACAAAAAAAGTATTTTTTTATACTTTTTTATATTTGACTCATCCATAGCCCATGTAAGTTACAATAACTAAATACTTCAACTGAATTTTCTGTTAAAGTATTAAATTCTAAACTATCACCAGGAACTAAATCATATCTTGTAATTTTATTACCTTCTCTTATTATAACAAATTGAATATAATGTTCTTCAGTCATCGGATGTGTTATTTCTCCAATATTTATTTTGACTTCATTTCCAGTTCTTACAAGTTTTGGCAAATGTTTTTCTATTGCTGCATCTACTGTATTTGATAATAATAATTCCATTTTCTCATCACAACATAATTTATCAGTACTACCAACTAACGATTCGATAATATTTTTACATTTTTTACATCTATAAATTTTCATATTTCCTCCTACATTTTTATTATATCTCTCCAATTATCTGGAAAACCTATTTTATTTAAAATTGAACAAAGCGGTACTGTATCTACTATACTATCTAATATATCAATTTCATATCCTATTTCAAAAGTAAACTCAGCAAATTCTTCTTCGGTTAACATGCGTTTTAAAATAATAACAATTGCAAATAAATCATTTTTACCATAAATAAACTCATCATCTTCAATTGGAATATTTAATAAACTATGATATCTTGTGTCAGGTATTTTCTTTTCTGTATTTCTATCATACAAAATATCCTCATGCGCACAAATATTTCTAAAGTTGGCTAAAATAGATAAGTATGCTGCCATCTCTTCAATTTTTAAATTATAAGTATTAGCAATATCGTTTTGTACATCAAATTTAAGCGCAGCATATAACTCAGCTATTAACCCATATGATATCACTTTAACAAGCACCCACATTGGGATAAATCCATAATTATTAAAATAATGTGCAGTTGCTTCATGCTTATCTGCATTTATTTTAATTTGTCTTTTCATTTTATTTATAACATCTTTTACTTGTCTACTTTTTAAAGTATCTTGATTAAAATTTCTTAAATTTAAATACTCTTTATCTTTATAACCGTATCTTTTACTAAGTTGATAACTCATAATAGATTTAATATTATTTTCAATAATAAGTAAATTTTTAAATATTATATTTCTTACTTTTCTATCAAAAATAAATGTAGCATATAATTCCTCAAAATTAGTACCAATTAAAAATTTATCAGAATCTGTACTAGCAAACAAGTGTCTATATCCATTTAAAAAGAAATAATTTTCACGATATAAAATATCTTTGGCATAATCAACGTCATTGACAACTAAACCACGTTGTTTCAACATTTCTACTTGCTCATCTAGATTTTTAAAAATTTTTTTTTGCATAGTATCACCTAAAATAATTATATCATATAAGACAATTTATATATATTAAAATGTAAAGTAAATATATATTACAGCATAATCTCTATTTCAATTTCCTGATTATTTCTAATAATTTTTAATTTTATTTCTTCTTCTAACTCATATTGATACAAAAGATATTTAAAATTAACTGAATTTTTGATATCAATATCGTCAATGGCTAATACTAAATCACCAATTTCAAAATCATAATTACTATTTATATCAGTAATTATGACTCCATGATTGTATTTAGAATAATCTGTACTAGCATTTACAATAGTATTCTTATAATTTATATCAATAATATTTATCCCTAAATTAGGTCTTATAATGGGTTCATTATTTTCTAAATTTGGTAGCAACTTTATTACCTCACTTATAGGAATTGCAAACCCCATTCCCTCTATTTCATCTTCAACTAATTTCAAAGTATTAACTCCAATAACATCGCCATTAATATCACAAAGAGGTCCTCCACTATTACCAGGATTTATAGCTGCATCAGTTTGAATAGCATTAACAATTACTGATTCATTATTTTTTTCTACTGTAATTAATCTATTCATTCCAGATATAATTCCTTGAGTAATGGAACCTTGATACTCAATACCTAAAGGTGTACCTATTGTAAATACTTCATCACCAAGTTCTAGTTCAGCATCAACATTTAAATTAGCAATTTCATTAACTGAGTTTGAATCAGTAATTAATACAGCAATGTCTGAATATTCATCACTTGATATTACAGTTGCTGGATATATATTACCATTGCTGTTTATAATCCTTACATTATTCATTCCTGCAATAACATGATAATTAGTTATAATATATACCTTATCATCTTCTTTTTTATATGCAAAACCAGATCCTATCGATGATGATTTTGAATCATTATATGCGTTTATCACTACAACAGCATCGTAAACATTTTTTATACTTTCTTTTATAGTATTTTCATTCTTTTCACTAATAACAACTTCATTAGTTTTATAATTTATATTTATTTTGAAATAATTTATTAATAATATGGTAGCTAATGAACCTATAATTAACAATAAGAAACTTACTAACAATGTCGTTTTAATAGTATTCCTCCTAATCAAAATATTCAGTAACTACCTCTACAATAAATGATGACAACTTAACTTGCTCTAACTCATTAGTAACTCTGTATCTATCATTAGCATTGCTAAGAAAACCCAGTTCTAATAATACACCTGGTATTTCTATTCTTCTGCTCATATATAAATCTTTTACTTTTTCTAATTTTCTTTCTGAATATAATTTTTCTCTAAAAACTTTATCAAATAATTCAGCTATGACTATATTTTCTGCATTTATATCATCATAAAAAACTTGTGCACCTTTGTAACTATTATTTAAATCAGAATTTAAATGAATTGATAAATACATATCAGCTTTAGAATCATTTATAATGTCAACTCTTCTAGATAAATCACTTCTTTTTCTATTAATGGTATTTGTTACACTTAGATCATAATCACCATATCTAGTCTGATATACAATCGCTCCTTTTTTCACTAGCATTTCCTCTATTAAATTAGATATTTGTAAATTAATATCTTTTTCTTCAAAAGACTTATAAATTGCACCTGGGTCTATTCCTCCATGACCTGCATCTAAATATATAACTTTACCCCATAAAGGTAATTCATTGTTTCTAGCCTCAACAATATTTAAAACACATACTAACATTATGAATAATGTAAAACAAATTAATTTTATTTTCATAATATCACCCATAATAAAACATATGCTTTAAATTTTATAATAATCAAAAAAAGAGCATAGCTCTTTATTTGTCATTAAAGATTAGGTCTTTAACTTCTTTTTATTCTTATTCGGAACTATATTTCTATACCCCTATTATGATTATAGCATAACCTTTTTTTTATTAAATAGCAGAATTAAAAATTATACTTTTACTTTACACTAAAAAAAGCATTTATATAAATGCTTTAAATTTTGATATTTTAGGTATCGGCAAACTAAAGTTTAACTCCTCTTTAGTAGTTGGATGAAAAAAGTTCAAACTTGATGCATATAAACAAATTTGTTCACCTACAATTGCATTATTATTATATTTTTGATCACCATAAAGTGGGTGATTTCTACTTGAAAATTGAACTCTAATTTGATGAGAACGTCCAGTTATAAGTTTAATTTTCACTAAGGAATAATCATCTATATATTTAACTAATTCATATTCTAATAATGAAAGTTTACCTTTATTATCTATATAACTTTTATTAAGCTTACTATTCTTTAATAAATAATCTTCTAATCTATCTTGCTCATTAACTTTACCAATTACTACTGCGTGATATATTTTATTAACTTTATTTATTATAGTTGTGGTCTTTCCACATCCAGCACTTGCTAGTACTAGTAGATTATCATTTGAGTTGATTACTTCTTGTTGTTTAATTTCTTCTTTCATAGTTAAATTCTAACAAAAATAATCAAAAAATGCTATTTTTTTTCAATATTTTCAATTTTTTTTATTAATTTTATTGCAAATCAGTACATATTATAGTATAATCTTAATTGTCGTGAGATATTT
>CAYJJT010000016.1:18416-19927 GCA_964370575.1 uncultured Muribaculaceae bacterium
ATCTGATTTGTTCAGATAAGCGACTAGCAGCTTTACTAGTTTTAGCAAATACCATAACTCCACCAACTGGTCTATCAAGCCTATGTACAAGTCCTAAGTATACATTACCTGGCTTATCATATTTAACTTTTAAATATTCCTTTAATAAAGTCAATAAATCCTTATCTTTACTATCATCTGCTTGTACTGGAATATTAAAAGGTTTTTCTACAACTAATATATGATTATCTTCATATATTATATTAATCATTTTGCCATCTTCCATAAATACCACAAGGTAGTACTAAATTATTATTGGTAATAGGTAATCCAACTTCTCCAGCATCAACTATACCGCCATATACCGGCTCTAATAGTGTTTTAAGTATATTGTATAATACAGTAGAAGAAATACCAGTCGTATAGGCATTTATAAGCAAAAATAACGGGTTTTCACTAAGTATTTTACTACAAGCATTTATTAATGTATCGAGATTTTCTTCAAACTTCCATACTTCACCGTTAGGCCCTCTTCCATAACTAGGTGGGTCCATAATAATAGCATCATATTTATTACCACGTCTTGCTTCTCTTTCAACAAACTTTAAACAATCATCCACAATAAACCTTATTTTATTATTAGATAGATTACATAATTCCATATTTTCTTTAGCCCACTGAGTCATACCTTTTGATGCATCTACATGAACTACCTCAATAGCTCCTGCTTTAGAACAAGCCATTGTTGCTCCTCCTGTATAAGCAAATAAATTTAATACTTTAATAGGTCGACCAGCATTTTTAATTTTATCCATCATAAAATCCCAATTAGTAGCTTGTTCTGGGAATAAACCTGTATGTTTAAAATTAGTTGGACTAACTTTGAATTTTAAATCTTTATAACTAATAGTCCATTGATCTTTAATTTTATTCTTAAAATCCCAATATCCACCACCTTTATTTGAACGATGATAAAAACCATCTACACGATTCCAAATATCAGTTTCTTTAACTATCCACATAGCTTGTGGTTCAGGACGTCTAAATATAACATTACCCCATCTCTCTAATTTTTCTCCATTACCAGCATCTAAACACTCGTAATCTATCCACTCATTACTTACTCTCATAGTACCTCATTTCTTTTAATATTATATCATGTTTAATATAAACTTCAAACAAAAAACCAGCATAAGCTGGCTTGTATAGTAAATCTTATCTTTTTGAAAATTGTGGTGCACGACGTGCTGCTTTTAATCCTGGTTTTTTACGTTCTTTAGCTCTTGAATCACGAGTAACGAATCCTGCTTTTTTAAGAACTTTACGGAAAGTAGTTTCACTTTCGCTTGCTTCATTGGCACTATCATATTTAAGTAATGCTCTTGTAATTCCTAAACGGATTGCCCCAGTTTGTCCAGAGAATCCTCCACCAGTAACTTTTACTTCAATATCGAAGTTTTCTTCATTTGAAGTAGCAACTAATGGTTGCATTAAATCCATAACGTTTGTTTCATAAGGAAAGAAATCTCTAA
>CAYJJT010000017.1:0-7770 GCA_964370575.1 uncultured Muribaculaceae bacterium
ACTGAAATAATATATAATACATCAGTTATCGAAATATTAGAAAATGATAATAAATTTAAAGGTGTCAAAGTAAAAAAATCAGAAAAAGAATATAATATTGAAGCAGATGGAATGTTTATTTATATTGGTTTTTCTCCAAAAGTAGAATACCTGAAAAACATGAATATAAAATTAAACAATAATTATATAGAAACTAAGTATAATGGACTAACAAATATAGATGGTTTATTTGCTTGTGGTGATTCTATAAAAAAAGATTATTATCAAATATCTATTGCAGTAGGTGAAGGTGCTGTAGCTGCACTAGAAGTAGATAAATATTTAAAGAAAAAATAAGAGGTATTTATTATGGAAAAGAAAAAAGTAGTTATATTTGGTGGAGGAACGGGATTATCAACTTTATTAAAAGGATTGAAAAATTTCCCATTAGATATTACAGCGGTAGTATCAGTATGTGATGATGGTAAAAGTACTGGTCGATTAAGAGAAGAATTTAACACACCAGCAGTAGGTGATATTAGAAGAGTTATAATTTCATTAGCAGAAGTAGAACCATTAGTAGAAAAGTTAGTTAATTATAGATTTAATACTTACAGTGATTTAAATGGTCATACAGTTGGTAATTTATTACTAACTGCACTATGTAATATTAATGGTAATATGAGTGATGGAATAGAAGCATTAAGCAAAGTCTTTAATTTATCAGGTAGAGTTTTACCACTTACTGAAGATAATGTAACTTTAGTTGCCAAAATGAAAGATGGAAAAGTAATAACAGGAGAACATAATATAACAAATACATTTTCAGAAATTGATAAAGTCTATTATAAAGAAAAGCCTAAAGTTAATGACAAAGTACTAGAAAAAATTAAAGAAGCAGATTTAATTATACTTAGTATGGGAAGCTTATACACTAGTACAATTCCAAATATTTTACCAAAAGAAATTAAGAATGCTATTGATCATTCAAATGGTAAAATTATGTATGTAGCAAACATTATGACTCAAAAAGGTGAAACCGATGATTATAAAGTCTCTGATCATGTTATTGCCATAAATAAATATTTAGGAAAGCGTAAACTAGACATTGTAATAGCAAACAATGGTAAAATAAGTAGTGAAAATATTGATAAATACGCGCAGTTAGAACAAAAAGACCCAGTTATTTTTGATTATCAAAAAACAAAAAAACAAGGGGTGAAAATTATAAGTGATGATTATGTAATTGTTGAAGAAGAATCAAATTATTTAAGACATCATGTAAATAAAGTTGCCCTACACATATATGGGTTACTAATTTAAGGAGGAAGTATGTCATTTACTAGTACAATAAAAAATGAATTAGATATTACAAAGTATAAAAGAATTGAAAACATCACATTATTATCGTCACTAGTAAAAACTCTAGGACATATTCATGAAAATAAAATAATTATTTCTACAGAAAATGTAGGTGTTGCAAAAAAAGTATTTATGCTTTTTAAAGAAGTATATAATATAACGTTACGTATTACTGTACGTAACGGGTATAATTTTAAAAAAAATCATATATACATTCTAGAACTAAAAGAAAATATACAAAACATATTAACCGATTTATCATTAACTAAAAATAATAAATTATTATTAGTTCCTGATGAATATATAGTTGCTGATAAATCTTTAATAAAAGCTTATCTATCAGGATTATTTCTAGCAATAGGAAGTGTTAATGATCCAAAAAAGAGTAGATATCATATGGAATTTCTTGTAGAGACTAGAGAATATGCTAATTTTATATCAAATTTATTAAATATATATGATTTAAATAGTAAAGTACTCAAAAGAGAAAACAAGTACATGGTATATGTTAAAGAAGCTGAAAAAATAAGTGACTTTTTAAAAGTAATCAATGCAAATAATGCTGTTTTATATTATGAAAATATTAGAATATATAGAGAAAATAAAAATATGGCTAATAGACTTAATAACTGTGAACAAGCTAATGTTGATAAACTAATACAAACTGCAAGTATGCTGGTAAATGATATAAATTTATTAGAAGAAGTAGGAGCTTTAGATTTGTTAGATGAAAAAGTTTTAATAGTAGCAAAATATCGTAGAATGTACCCAGAAGTATCATTGCTAGAACTAAGCGAAATTATTTCCATGGAAACTGGTAATCCAATTACAAAATCTGGAGTAAATCATCGATTAAATAAAATAAAAGTGCTTGCTAATAAAATAAGAATAAAAAACGAACAGTAAGTTTGTTTTTTATTATATAGAAGACAAATAGTTAAAATTATAGTATAATAATTATTAGGTGATTTTAATGCAAAAAACATTTAATGAATTAACAAAATATATAAAAAACCATGAAAATATAATTATTATGGCACATAAAAACATTGATTTAGATGCACTTGGTTCAGCAGTAGCATTTTCCAAGATAATTAAACAATTTAAAAAGGATGCATATATCTATGTAACTAGAAAAGAAGAAAACACTTCTATATTAAACGCTTATAAACTATTAGAAAAAATACCATCTAAAATAAATTTTATTAATTTTTCTAACTATAAAGAAATTTTAAAAGAAAATACTTTACTTATAATTTTAGATACACACAAATTAGAATTAATGGAAAATCCTAGTTTAATAGATGAAGTGAAAACTACAATTATATGTGACCATCATATACAGCACACTACTATAGCAAGTAATATAGACTATATTTATATTAATGATCAAATGTCTAGTATGAATGAATTTGCAGTAAATTATCTTAAATACTTAAACATAGAAATAACTAAATATTTAGCAACTATCATGCTTGCAGGAATAGTTGTAGATACAAATGGTTTTAATTCAAAAACAACTGAATCAACTTTTTTAGCAGCATCATATTTAAAAAAAATGGGTGCGGATGATATCGTTAAACAACAATTACTTCAAGAAAGAAAAGAAGTATTAGTACAAAGGCATAGATTATTATCGAAAAGTGAAAATATATGCGATAAATATGAAATTTGCATATTAAACGGTAAAGTCTACGATAAAATGGATTTAGCGATTATTGCTGATGAACTTTTAAAGTTTGAAGGAGTAAAAGCTTCGTTTTGTATCGCTAAAACCAATAGTAATATTGTTAGTATTAGTGCAAGATCACTTGGTGAAATAAATGTTGAAGAATTAATGTCTAAATTAGGTGGTGGAGGTCATAAAAATGTTGCTGCTGCCTCAGTAAAAGATAAATTAATAGAAGAAGTAAAACAAGAGTTGAAAACTTTGTTAGAAAGGATATAATATGAAAGTTATATTTATAAAAAATCTTAGAGGTCAAGGAAAAAAAGATGAAATCAAAGAAGTTAAAGATGGTTATGGAATGAATTTTTTAGTAAAAAATGGATTTGCTGTACCAGCAACTGAACAAAATTTATTAAAATTAAAAAAACAAAATGAAAATAATCAATTAGAAGAAAATTTATTAATTAAAGAAAAGGAATCCTTAAAAAAAGAAATTGAAAAAATTAATCTTAAATTTTCATTAAAAGCAGGTCTTGGAGGAAAAGTGTTTGGAAGCGTAAGTTCTAAACAAATTAAAGAAGAATTAAATAAACTATCAATAAATATAGATAAAAGAATTATAAAGTGTGACCATGCTATTGATACATTAGGAACACATATAGTAGAAATAGAATTACATAAAAAAGTAATAGCAGAATTAAAAGTAAATATTACTAGTAATTAATCAAGAGAGGTAAAATATGATTGAAAAAACAATGCCACATAATTTTGAAGCTGAACAATCAGTAATAGGATCAATGTTCTTAAATAAATATGCAGCTCAGAAATGTGTAGAAACATTGAATAGTGAATTATTTTATAATGAAGCAAATGCCAAGATATTTGCTGTTTTAATGACGCTAGTTGAAAAAAAAGTGCCAATTGATCCAACTACAGTAACAGCTGAATTAGATAATCAAAAAGTTCTTTCACAAGTTGGTGGTGTTGAATATTTAACTGAATTAATTAATAGTGTTCCAAGCGCTAGCAATATAGACGAATATATTAAAATAGTAGAGCAATGTGCAATAAAAAGAAGATTGATAACAGAATCAACAGAAATAACAAATAGTGTATTTTCATCAACTGATGATCTAGAAGAAATATTAGATAATGCCGAGAGAAAAATATTAAATGTAGTTAAAACAAGAAAAGGAACGGAGTTTAGAACTATACAAGACGTTCTTTATAAAACTCAACAAAATATTGAAAAATTATCTCAAAATAAAGGAGAAATAACTGGATTGGCAACTGGATTTCATGACTTTGATAAATTAACAAGTGGATTACATCCAAATGAATTAATAATTATAGCTGCCCGTCCAGCAATGGGGAAAACAGCATTTGCTCTAAATTTAGCAATGAATTGTGCTAACAATACAGATAAAGCAGTAGCTATTTTTAATATGGAAATGGGAGCAGAACAACTAGCCATGCGTTTAATTGCCAGTGCAGGTCAAATAGATCAATCTAGACTTAAAACAGGAAAACTTGAACATAATGACTGGAAACGTATTAATGAGGCAATAAGTAGACTAGCAGAATCAAATATATTTATAGATGATACACCAGGAATGAGTATAGGTGAATTAAGAGCTAAATGCCGAAGATTATCAAGTAGTGAAAATGGTCTTGGATTAGTTGTAATCGATTATTTACAACTACTAAGTGGTAGTGGTAAATATGGTTCTAACCGCCAACAAGAAGTGTCAGATATATCAAGAGCACTTAAAACAATGGCTATGGAACTAGAAATACCGGTTATTGCATTAGCTCAGTTATCACGTAGTGTAGAATCAAGAGATGATAAGCGCCCTATTATGAGTGATTTAAGAGAATCTGGTTCTATAGAACAAGATGCTGATATAGTTTCATTTCTTTATCGTGGTGATTACTATAATAAAGAAGAGGCTATAGATGCTAATACAAGTAAAAGTGAATTTTTAATTAGAAAACATCGTAGTGGTCCAACTGCAGAAATTCCTTTAATTTTCAAAAGAAGTACTTCGACTTTTGTTAATTTTATTGAACGAAGTGAAGGGTAGGTAAAAATGAAAAAATATGGAATAATTATCGTAGCAATATTGTCATTTTTTTCAATATTTGCATTAGGATTTAATTATGAAAACAACTCAGATCCTAATAGTTTTTACCAAGTATATTTAGATGATCAAATTGTAGGAACTATTAAATCTGAAAATGAATTACTAGAACTTATAGATTCTAGAGGAGAATTTATTAAAAACAAATATGATACAGATAAAGTATATGAGCCAAATGGATTACAAATTAGAAAAATAAATACTTTTACAGATCAATTAGATAGTGTAGAAGATGTATATAAAAAAATAGAAGAAATGCGCCCGTTTACTGTAAAAGGTTATCAACTAAGTATCACTTCTGGAGAAACTACAACTAAATATTATGCACTAGATGAAACAGTATTTCATAGTGCATTAGAAGATTTTACTAAAATTTATGTAGGTGAAACAAGATATGATCAATTTATGAATGATACACAAGTTCCGATAACATCAACTGGTGCTATAATTGAAAAATTATATTTTGAAGAGGACATGACAATTAAAGAATTGAATATTCCAGTAAATTCAACAATTTATACTGATTCAAAACAACTTTCTAGTGTATTTTTATTCGGAGATAATATTACTAATACTGAGTATACAGTACAAACAGGAGACACTATTGATTCAGTAGCTTTTAACAATCAAATAAGTATAGAGGAATTTTTAATATCAAACCAACAATTTAATAGTAGTCAAAATTTATTATTCCCAGGTCAAACTGTTATTATTAGTCAAACTAATCCTCAACTTAATCTAGTAGTAGAAGAGCACATTGTAAAAGATGTTATAAGTAATTATACTACTGAAGAAGTAGTAGATAGCAGCGCTACTGTTGGTACAGATAAAGTGATTCAAGAAGGAAGTAATGGATTAGATCGTATAACTCAAAAACAACGTACTGTAAATGGAGTTATTAACTATGTAGAACCAAAAGGAATAGAGGTTCTACAACCAAGTATTAATAAAATAGTTTCAGTAGGAACAAAAGTTATACCTAATGTTGGTAGTGTAAGCGTAGGATCGTGGGCATGGCCTACAAATAGTGGATATACAATATCATCAGATTTTGCATATCGTATAAATCCAATTACTGGTCAACGTGAATTACATTCTGGAATTGATATAGCGGGTACAGGACACGGGTCACCAATATATTCAGCTAATAATGGGACGGTTATTACAGCTACATATAAATATGATGGTGGATATCATGTAATTATTGATCATGGAAATGGTTACTATACATTATACGCTCATTTATCTAGTTACATAGTATCAGTAGGTCAAGTAGTATCTAAAGGACAAGTAATAGGATACGTGGGATCAACAGGATATGCTACTGGACCTCACTTGCATTTTGAAGTATGGCAAGGCGGAAAACCATGGAGTGGAACATTAATTAGTCCTTGGACTTTATATCGATGAAAATATCAGTTTTAGCGAGTGGTTCAAAAGGTAACCTTACCTATATCGAGACACCTAATATTAAATTGTTAATTGATATTGGAATCAGTACATTACAAGTAGAAAAAAAATTAAAAGAAATTAATGTAGAAGCAAAAGAAATAAATGCAATAATATTAACTCATACACATAAAGACCACATTGGTGGTCTTCCTGTATTTATAAAAAAGTATAATCCAAAAGTTTATCTTACTGAAATTATGTACAATTCACTTGAATATACTAATGAAAATTTTATAATAATGTCAGAACAAATAATCTTAAAAGATTTAATTATAGATGTAATTGCTACATCTCATGATTCAAATGATTCTTGTGGATTTGTTATAAATTATAATAATAATAGTTTAGTATATATAACAGATACTGGATATATTAATAGCAAATATCATAATCAACTATCTAATAAAGATATGTATATAATTGAAAGTAATCATTGTCCTAATATGTTGATGAATGGTCCTTATCCATTTTATTTAAAGCAAAGAGTAATCGGAGATAGTGGACATTTATCTAATGAACAATGTGCTACATATTTACAAAAATTTATTGGAACTAAAACAAAAAATATTGTTTTAGCACATTTAAGTGCTGAAAATAATGAAGAAATTTTAGCATTAGAAAAAACAAGAACTAAATTATTAGCTACAGAGTTTGAACTTCCAAACTTACTAGTTGCTAAACAAAATGAAAGAACGGAAATGATCGAATTATGATTAAAATTTTATGTGTTGGAAAAATAAAAGAAAATTTTTTTGTAGAAGCTATTAAAGAATATACAAAAAGAATATCTAAATACACAAAATTAGAAATTATAGAAGTTTCTGATAGTAGTTTATCTACTCCTAGTTTAAATAAGTTAAAAGATAAAGAAAAATTATCGAAATATATTAAAGACAAAGATTATGTTATAACGATGTGTATTGATGGAAAAAGTTATAATAGTGAAGAATTTTCTAAATTTATTGAAAAGACTGAAATTATAAATTCTAATATAGTCTTTATAATTGGTGGAAGTGATGGATTAGACGAAGAAATTATAAAAAGAAGTAACAATCAAATTTCTTTTTCTCAATTAACATTTCCTCACCAATTATTTAGAATTTTCTTATTAGAACAAATCTATCGTGCATATAAAATTAGGAATAATGAAAGTTATCATAAATAATG
>CAYJJT010000017.1:7780-19239 GCA_964370575.1 uncultured Muribaculaceae bacterium
ATAAAATAAAATCATCCACTATTTAATAGAGAGGATGATTTTTTTTATGAAAAAACTAATTATTATAATTATATTTTCAATAATTTTATATAGCTATTTATCAGTTGAAACAAGTGGTTTAACAATACCAGACGAAGCAATTAGAATTAGAGTAGTTGCTAATAGTGATACTGATTATGACCAAAATATAAAAATGGAAGTTAGTAATAATTTAGAAGAAGAATTATATAATCTATTAAAAGATACAAAAGGAATAGAAGAAGCAAGAGAGATAGTTATAAATAATTTAGATACAATAAGTTTTAATGTAGAAAGAACACTACTTAATAATAATTATGCGTTAGGATATGATATAAATTTTGGTTTCAATCATTTTCCAGAAAAAGAGTTTAATGGAGTTAAATATGAAGAAGGTGAATATGAATCGATTTTAGTTACAATAGGAGCCGGAGAGGGTTGTAATTGGTGGTGTGTATTATTTCCTCCTCTTTGCTTAATAGAAGCAAATGAAAATGATGAAGTCAAATATAAAAGCTTTGTAAAAGAAATAATTGAAGAATATATGTAATATGAATAAAATAAACTTTAAAGAGGTGAGTTATGGACTTAATTGTAATTATTCTTTTATCAATAAGTTTAAGTATGGATGCATTTAGTTTGTCCTTAGCTTATGGTACTTTAAAATTAACTAAAAAAACAATATTTGTTACGAGTTTAATTGTCGGAATATTTCATTTTTTTATGCCATTAACAGGAATGTTATTTGGAAACTATCT
This sequence comes from uncultured Muribaculaceae bacterium, assembly GCA_964370575.1. Classification (GTDB taxonomy): domain Bacteria; phylum Bacillota_I; class Bacilli_A; order RF39; family UBA660; genus MGBC107952. The sequence continues at coordinate 8,557 of CAYJJT010000017.1, forward strand.
AAATGAATTAATTAATTTCGATACAGATATAATAGTTGCTCTAGTTTTAATGTTTGTTGGTATAAATATGATATTTGATAAAAAAGAAGAAATTAAAACAAATTTAAATTTATTAAATATATTTTTATTTGCATTTGCGGTGAGTTTAGACTCTCTATCTTTAGGAATCGGTTTAGTGGCTCTTACAACTCACACTTATATTTATCCTTTATTTTTTGCAATGAGTAGTTTTATTTTCACATTAGTAGGATTACTACTCGGAACAAAAATAAATGATTTAATAGGCACATTATCAACAAAAATAGGTGGAATAACATTAGTAATAATTGGTATAACTTACTTACTATAATGTAAATCAAATGTCATTTTATTTGTTTAACTACTGAAAATATATTATAATTATAAAAGGTGATAATATGATTATAAATACAAAGAAAATGTTGGAAGATGCTAAAAATAATAATTACTGTGTTCCTCATTTTAATATAAATAATTTAGAGTGGACTAAATATATATTAGAAGAATGTCAAAATCTAAATAGTCCTGTTATACTTGGAGTAAGTGAGGGTGCTATTAAATATATGGGTGGTTATAGCACTGTTGTTGGTCTTGTCAAAAATTTAGTAAGAGACTTAGATATCACTATTGACGTATCACTTCACTTAGATCACGGAAGTGATTTTGCTAGTTGTAAAAATTGTATCGATGCCGGTTTTACTTCAGTTATGATTGATGCTAGTAAATATTCGCTTGAAGATAATATAAAATTAACAAAAGAAGTAGTAGATTATGCTCATGTATTTGATGTTACAGTAGAAGCTGAAGTAGGTCATATTGGCGGTATAGAAGATGGTAAAGCCTCTGATATTGCATATGCAAAAGTAGAAGATTGTATTAGATTAGTATCTGAAACTGATATTGATTCACTAACACCAGCTGTAGGAAGTGTACATGGAATTTATAAAGGTACACCTAATATACGTATTGATTTAATTACTCAAGTAAAAGAATTGACAAAATTACCATTAGTTCTTCACGGAGGAAGTGGTATACCTAATGATATAATTCAGAATAGTGTACAAGCAGGTATAACTAAATTAAATATAAACACAGACCTTCAAATAGTATGGGCAAATGCAATAAGAAATTATTTAACAAACAACAATGAAGTTTATGACCCAAGAAAAATTATAAAATCTGGAGAACAAGCTATAAAAGAAAAAATAAAAGAAAAAGTGTTATTACTGGGGAGTAATAGCAAAAACAGTAAATAAGACATATAATAATATAGTTTGGAGGATTTATGAAACAAATAGAAATAGAAGGAAAAAATAAACTTTCTGGAGAAATAAAAATAAGTGGAGCAAAAAATAGTGCAGTCGCATTATTACCAGCAGCACTACTAACAAATGAAGTAGTAGAAATAAATAATGTACCTAATATCTCAGATATTATTGCTATAAAAGAAATATTAGAATATTTAAATGCAAAAGTAGAAATTAAAGGAAATAATGTAATTATAGATAGTAGTGAAGTGCAAAACAAAAATATAGAAGAAAACATGGCTAAAAAACTTAGAGCTTCATATTATTTTATGGGTGTCCTATTTGGAAAATACAGAGAAACAGTTATGTATTTTCCAGGAGGATGTCCAATTGGAGCGAGACCTATTGATTTACATTTAAAAGGTTTTGAAAAACTTAATGGAAAGATAGATGCGATTGGAAATAAATATCATTTATCTACTGATGAAATTAAAGGTAATGACATCAATGTAAAATATAGTGTGGGAGCTACAATTAACATATTATTTGCTAGTGTATTAGGAAGTGGAATTACTAAAATAAATAATGCTGCTAGAGAACCAGAAATAAGTAATTTAGTTGATATGTTGATGCAAATGGGAGCAAAAATAACAGGCCGTGGGACTAGTTTATTAATTGTTGAAGGTGTTACTAAGTTACACGGAGCAAAAATAGAAGTTATTCCTGATAGAATAGAAGCAGGAACCTACTTAATTGCTGGAGCGATGATCGGTGAAAATCTAAAAGTATCAAACATAAATCCTAATCATTTAACGTCATTACTAAATGTCTTTGATCAAATGAATGTTAATTACATTATAAATGGTGATTCAATTACAGTTAATGAAACTAAAAAATTAAATGCTGTTAATATTAAAACTGAAGTTTATCCCGGTTTTCCAACAGATTTACAGCAACCTATAACTGCTTTATTAACTAAAGCTGAAGGTAATTCTACAGTTTATGAAACTATATATGAAAACAGATTTAAACATACTGAATATTTAAATACAATGGGAGCTAAAATAACAGTTAATGATCGTGAAATTGCATTAATAGCACCAACAGATTTAAGAGGAGAAGAAGTAGTTGCTACAGATTTAAGAGCAGGAGCATGTTTAATATTAGCTGGAATGAATGCCGAAGGGACTACTGTTATTAAAGAAGTAGAACATGTACTTAGAGGCTATGAAAATATAATTAATAAATTATCTAATGTCGGTGCTAAAATAAAATTAACTGAAATATAATTAAAGTAGAGTATAGCTCTACTTTTTTTGGAGGTTAATATGAAAAATAAATCAATTCTAATTATATTTATTACAATTTTATTAGTAATAGTAATATATATTTTCAATCAAACTACTAATAATACAGTTTTAATATTAGGAGATTATACAATAAGTAATCTAGACAGTTATAGTAATAAAATAGATGAGAAAAAAATAAAATACGCACTTGATGATAATCGCACTATTGACCTAATAAATAACATCAAAACTAATATTTTAATAGAAGATAAGCCTATTAAAAATCTTTTAATTAAAGCAAATTATATAATTGTTGATATAGGAAATAATGAATTATTTTATAGACTAACAAAAGAGACAATAATAAATGAAGATTTATACTCTAAAGGAAAAGAAATAACGAATTATATTAATGATTTGTTCATAACTTTAAGAGAAACAACAAAAGAACCAATTTACTTTACATCATTCTATAATCCTTACTCAGATGAATATAATACTTTGATTGAATACTTAAATAGTGAAGTAAAAAAATATAGTGAAGAACATAATGTTAATTTTATTGATATAACTAAATGTATTGAAAATAATTCAAACAGAACTGATTATCAATTAAATAATATCGAAAATAAATGTATTGCAGATATGTATGAAAACATTGATAAATAATATTTAGAATGCTATAATCAACTTAGGAGGTTTCTATGAAGTATTGTGTAAATTGTGGAAAAGAAATTAAAGAAGGTGCTGATATTTGTTTAGGATGTGGAATGTTGCTAAACAAGGAAGTTGAATTAGAAAAAAAGAAAGAATCTTCTATTAGTGTTAAATCAATAGTATCTTTAATATTAAGTATTATAGGAGTGATGTGGTTAGCTCTAGCATTTTTAAGCATTGAAGAAGCAAAATATGCTTATTGGTTCGATGTAGCTGAGCATAACGCAGCAACATTTATAGGTTTTTATATTGGATATACACTATTATCTTTAGTACCAAGTATCGTTGGATTTATATTATCTATATTAGGATTAAAAGATAAATCAAAAGGAATTGCTATAACAGGATTAGCATTATCATCAATTGTACTTATAGGATGTCTAATAATTTTAGTGAATTTTATAACAACATTCTAAAATAAAAGCAGGAGGAAATATGAAATATTGTAAAAATTGTGGAAAAGAAATTATACCAGGTGGAGACATTTGTTTAGGATGTGGAAAACCGATTGATAATAAAAAAATAAATAATCAAAGTGGGAAAAGTAAAAACGTTGCGGGATTATTAGCTATATTTTTAGGTACTATTGGAGCAAACAACTTTTACTTAGGACAAACAAAAAGAGCTATTGCTAAGATATTATTAACAGTAGTAATGTTTATTTTAGTAATTACATCAGTCGTTGTGTATGCAGTAGAATATGAAGAATATCAAGTAGAAATAAATAATCAAAGCTGTAATTATTATTATACTTATAATGATTGTAATTATATTGAAGAACCATCAAATGTAAATATATATTATGTATTAGGAACTATGTTAAGTTTTGGACTTAGTGCGTGGAGTATTACTGAAGGTATATTAATATTTAGTGGTAAAATAAATAAAGATTCTAAAGGTAATTTATTAGTTTAAAAGTAATATTGACAAAAATATTACTTTTTGTTATAATTTATTGGTATTAAATTACTATGACTTATTTTATGTCATGGCGGAAGGAGATAATTATGAAAAAAGGAATTCACCCAGAATACAAAGATACTAATGTTGAATGTGCTTGTGGAAACAAATTTGTTGTTAAATCAAACCATGAAGAACTTAGTTTAGAAGTTTGTGATAAATGTCACCCATTCTACAATGGAGATATTAATTCTAAAACTAAAAAAGCTGGTAATGTAGAAAAATTCAACCGTAAATACGGTCTTGATACAGAAGAAAAATAGTCACGAGACTATTTTTTTTTATCTTAATATAGTATACTAAAATTATATAGAGGTGATAAAAATGATATTTATAGGTAGTGATCATGCTGGATTTGAATTAAAAAAGCAATTAGTTAATTATTTAGAAAGTACATATAGAGTTATAGATTTAGGTACTAATAGTACTGATAGTGTAGATTACCCATTATTTGCAATAAGTGTTAGTAATGAAGTAATTAAAAATTCTGGTAGTTTTGGTATTCTAGTTTGTGGTACCGGAGTAGGAATAAGTATAGCAAGTAATAAAGTTAGTGGAATCAGATGTGCTAAAGTTTCAACTATAAATGAAGCGATACTTTCAAGGTATCATAATGATGCTAATGTAGTAGCTCTTTCAAGTCAAGTAAGCTTAGATAAAGCTAAGGCAATTGTAGATAACTTTATTAAAACACCGTTTTCAAATGAAGAGCGCCATATTAGAAGATTAGAACAAATAAGAAAGTATGAATTAAGTAATGATAGTTAAATTATTTTTATATGCAATTTTTATTCCAATATCAATATATGCTCTAGATTCTGTTAATTTTGATTCAATCTTTAAAAGAAACAAAATAAGACAAATAAAAACTTTATACTTTGTACTTAGTTTAATAATATCTTATTTGTTAGTATCAATGTGTTATGATATATTTTTAGTAACATATAATTAAATAAACATATTTGTTTATTTTTTTTCGACATAAAAATATAATATTTATTTATATAATTAGTATGGTGATACAATGAAAAAAATTATAATACTGACAACTATAATATTATTAATACCATTATTTATAACAACTTTTATTACAAGTTTAGAAGAACCTCTAAATTTTATCTTTTCAAATAAAATTAAAGTTACTGCTAAAACTGTTAGAATTAAAGATGAATTAACTGGAGAAATAAACGAATTAAATTTTGAAGAGTATATAAAAGGAGTAGTAGCCGCAGAAATGCCAGCTAGTTTTCATATAGAAGCATTAAAAGCTCAAGCAATAGCTTCAAGAAGCTATGCGATGCGGAAAATAAATGAGAATAGTACCCTAGATTATGATTTAGTTATAAGTACTAATCACCAAGTGTATAACGATGAAGAAGAATTGAGAGAAAAATGGGGAGATAATTATTTAGATTATTCAAAAAAAATAGAAGAAGCAGTTAGTAGCACAGAAGGAATGTATGTTTCGTACAATGATGAAGTTGCACTAACTTTTTTCTTTTCTACAAGTACAGGAATGACAGAAAATTGTCATGAAGTATTTGTTCAAAACTTACCATATTTAACAAGTGTTGAATCTAGTTGGGATGAAAAAATATCACCAGTATTCAGTGAAATTCATAATTATAGTAAAGAAGAATTTTATGAAAAACTAAACCATATTTATAATGAAAATATAAATATTAACATAAAAGAAACAACATCAACTGGTCGAGTTAAAATTATAACTATTAATAATATAGATTATGAAGCAGAAGATATTTACAAACAATTAGGATTAAGATCAACTTATTTTTCAATAAATTATGACAATAATAATATCGTTATTACTACTAAGGGATATGGCCATGGAGTAGGTATGAGCCAATATGGTGCCTATGGTATGGCTAATGAAGGTTATACATATGAAGAAATTTTAAAACATTATTATCAAGGAATTGAAATAAAAAATTATAATTTATAGTATAAAGCTTAAAAATATGACCAAACTCTTAATAGAGGTGAAAATATGAATTATAGAAAATTTAAAAATTTAGTTGTACCGTCGCTGTATGCATTAGCAATAGTCGCAGTATTAGGAAGTGTATATCTTATTGAATCAAATACTAATGAAGAGACATTTGTAAGCGATGATCATTATGGCAATGTAAATAGTTTTTTTGACGAGACCGTTGAAAATGTTTTAGCTGAAGAAAAATTATTAGTAAGACCATATAGTGATAATGAAATTAAAGTCTTAAAAACGTATTATGATTACCAAGCTCCAGAAGAAACCCAAGAAAATTCATTGATTTATCATGAAGATACTTATATGCAAAATAGTTCTATAATATATGGAGGAAAAGATAATTTTGATATTGTTGCTGTATATGATGGAAAAGTAATCGATGTGAAAGAAGATGCATTATTAGGACAAGTAGTACAAATAGAACACGAAAGTAATTATATTAGTGTTTATCAAAGTTTAGGAGAAGTTAATGTAAAAGTTGATGATGTAGTTAAACAAGGGGATAAAATAGGTACAAGTGGTACATCAAATTTAAACAAGGATTTAGGAAGTCATTTAAGTTTTGAGCTTATTAAAAATGGAGAAGTAGTTAATCCAGATTTACATTATGATAAAGCACTGGAACAATAATAGAGCTATGCTCTATTTTTTAAATTAAATTAGGTATAAATACAACTTCTAATCGTAATATGTATTAGAGGTGTGTATGAAAAAAGATATTGTAAATAGAGTATTCATGGAAACTAATTACATGATAAAAAATAATAGCACTATTAGAGAAGTGGCAAAGAAATTCAATATATCAAAAAGTACTGTTCATAAAGATTTAAGAGAAAGACTATTTAGTCTAGATAAAACAATGTTTTTAGAAATTGATAAAATACTTAATTATCATTTAAAAATAAGACATATAAATGGTGGGAAAAAGACAAAGGAAAAGTATTCAAATCTTAAAAAAAATATGTAAATAGTAATAGTAATATGATATAATATTTTAGAGATAACAAGTAAAGAGGTGGAATAATGTTTTCAAAAGATATAGGAATAGATTTAGGAACTGCAAATGTATTAATTTATATAAAAGGACAAGGTATAGTACTTAATGAACCAAGTGTTGTTGCCATTGACAAAGAAACAAAAAAAGTATTAGCTGTAGGTAGTGAAGCTAGGGAAATGTTAGGAAGAACACCCGGTAATGTAAAAGCAATAAGACCAATGAAAGATGGTGTTATCGCTGATTTCAATATAACTGAAGAATTACTATCAAGTTTTATTAGAAAAATCAAAGCAAAAAGTTTATTGTCTAGACTTAGAATATTAATCTGTTGTCCATCAAATATTACACAAGTAGAAAAAAATGCAATTAAAGAAGCAGCAGAACGTATTGGGGCTAAAAAAGTATTTTTAGAAGAAGAACCAAAAGTTGCAGCAGTAGGTGCAGGTTTAGACATTGCTAAGCCTAGTGGTAGTATGGTAATTGATATTGGTGGAGGAACTACTGATATAGCAGTTTTATCGCTTGGAGGAATTGTGAATAGTGCTTCAATTAAAGTTGCAGGAAATAAATTTGATGCAGATATAGTTAAATATATAAAAGAAAAATATAAATTATTAGTTGGAGAAAGAACAGCTGAAGAAATTAAATTAACTATTGGAAATGTATATGTAGAAGATAACGATGAAACTATGGAAGTAAGAGGTAGAGATCTTGTTACAGGTTTGCCACATACTATTATTTTAAAAAGTAGTGAAGTAGAAGAAGCGTTGAGAGAAAGTATATATTTACTTATTAATTCAACAAAAAATGTACTAGAACAAACTCCACCAGAATTATCAGCTGATATTATAGATAAAGGAATAGTTATAACTGGAGGAGGAGCATTAATTCAAGGGTTTGATAAATTATTAGCTCATGAATTAAAGGTACCAGTATTTGTAGCAGAAAGCCCTCTTACTTGTGTGGCAGAAGGAACAGGGATATTACTTGAAAATTTACATTTAATAGAAAGATAAAAATCTTTCTATTTTTCTTTATATCTTTAAATTAAAGTGATATAATAAAAATAGAAGGTGGTTTTATGACAAATACAATTATGACAGATACACTATTAATGGTAGCAACTACATTTATATTCGTAGTTTTAGCTATTCCGTTTATAAAAAAATTAGCACTACATATTGATGCTGTAGATTTACCAAATGGTAGAAAAATACACAAAAAACCTATGCCGAGAATAGGTGGTTTAGGTATATATTGTGGATTCCTTTTAGGATACATGCTCTTCAGTGAACCTAGTGCACTAATGAATTCAATACTGATAAGTAGTTTCATTATTGTATTAATAGGTGTCATAGACGATATAAAGCCGTTAAAAGCTAGTTATAAATTTATAGCTCAAATAGTAGCTGCCTGTATAATTGTTTTTTATGGTGATATACTACTTACAGATATAGATGCATTTGGATTTTATATTAACTTTTATTGGTTATCAATACCATTAACAATATTCTTTATACTAGGATGTATAAATTGTATGAATTTAATAGATGGTATGGACGGTTTAGCTGGTGGAATTAGTTCTATATATTTCTTGACAATTGGTATTATTTGTATAATTCAGCAGAAATTTAATTTAGATTATACTCTAACATTTGTAATGTTAGGTGCAACACTGGGATTTCTAGTATATAACTTTAATCCAGCTAGTATTTTTATGGGAGATTCAGGATCAACGTTTTTAGGGTTAATAATTTCGGTAATTGCATTGTTAGGATTTAAAAATGTTACAATGACTTCTATTATAATTCCATTATTAATATTAGCAATTCCAATATTAGATACATTATTCGCAATACTAAGAAGATGGATCAAAGGAGAAGGTTTATCAACTCCAGATAAATTCCATATTCATCATCAATTTTTATCTAAAAATTTGACACAAAAACAAACTGTGTTAGTAATATATTTTATAAATGCGTTATTTGCTGTAGCTTCAATTTTATATATTTTACAAGATAAAACAGTTGGTTATATTGTTTATGGAGTATTAATTGTTTTGGTAGTATTATTTGTTATGAAAACTAATGTAGTATTTGAAAGTGATAAGCTTAAAGATAAAATCAAAAATAAATTATCAATGAATAAAGATAAAAACAAAAATATAAAAAATAAGATTAAAAAAATCGAAAAAAAACCTGAACAAAAAACTAAAGAAACTAAAAAAAGAAACAAGAAGTAATTTTCTTGTTTTTATTGTACATATTAATAAAAATATGATATAATACCCAAGTCGAAGAGGAAGTGTAATTATGAAAGATATTAGAAATATAGCAATAATAGCCCATGTTGACCATGGTAAAACTACATTAGTAGATAAATTATTAGCTAAATCAGGAATGTTTAGAGAAAATGAAGATATTAGTAATTTATCTATGGATTCAAATGCCTTAGAAAAAGAAAGAGGTATTACAATACTTGCTAAAACTACAGCAATAGATTATAAAGGAACACATATCAATATTTTAGATACTCCAGGTCATGCTGATTTCGGTGGAGAAGTTGAAAGAATCATGAATATGGTTGATGGTGTACTTTTAGTAGTAGATGCATACGAAGGAACAATGCCACAAACTAGATTTGTACTTAAAAAAGCTCTTGAAGCAGGTGTAACTCCAATTGTAGTTGTAAATAAAATTGATAAACCATCAGCTCGTCCGAGTGAAGTAGTAGATGAAGTAGTAGATTTATTTATTGAACTAGGCGCAGACTTAGAACAATTAGAATTCCCAGTAGTATATACTAGTGCATTAGCTGGTACATCTAGTATTGATCCAGATGTAGCAACTCAAGCAGAGACTATGGAACCGGTACTTGATATGATCGTAGAAAATATTAAAAAGCCAGAAGTTGAGCTAGAAGGTGGATTCCAGTTCCAACCAGCATTATTAGATTATAATGATTTCGTAGGAAGAATTGGGATTGGTCTTGTTAAACGAGGTAAAGTTAAATTAAATGAATCTGTTTCTTGTGTAAGAATGGATGGAAGTATTAAACAATTTAGAATCCAAAAGATGTTCGGATACATGGGATATAACCGTGTTGAAATTAATGAAGCAGTAGCTGGAGATATAATTGCAATTGCTGGACTTCCAGATATTGAAGTAGGTGAAACTGTTTGTACTACAGGTCTTGAAGAAGCGCTTCCTCACTTAAGAGTAGATGAACCTACTTTACAAATGACTTTTGGTGTAAATACTTCACCATTTGTTGGTAGAGAAGGTAAAATAGTTACTGCTCGTAAAATTGAAGAAAGATTATATAAAGAAACTGAAAAAGATGTTAGTTTAAAAGTTAGTCCAAACGATAGTGAATCATTTATAGTTTCAGGGCGTGGAGAATTACATTTATCAATTTTAATTGAAAATATGCGTCGTGAAGGATTTG
>CAYJJT010000018.1:0-17475 GCA_964370575.1 uncultured Muribaculaceae bacterium
AAATCCTGTTTTCCCGACCATTATGTATTAAAGAACACTTATGTGTTCTTTTTTTCTATTTTATTATATACGTACTGCAACATCCTTGAATTTATATTAAAAGAAGTGCCATGATCATAAATTTTAATATAATTATTTTTTGCTTTCGTACCAATTAAAAAAGAAATTGAAATCATTCCGTTATGAATAGCATTTAAAAAAAAACCGAAATTTTTCAAATTATAATAATCATATCCAGTATACGAAATAAATAACTTATTTGAATTAATATACTTATCGTAATAAACAATTGCTAGATAATCAATTTTTCTTGTAACTATTTCATTTAAATAATCAAATGACCAAAAAATGTCGTTAGATAACAAGTTCATATCTTTATCATAAATATTTAAAAAAACATTTTTTGAAAAATGGTCTATACTTAGTTTAAAATAATAATTATTTTTACTTTTGGAATACTTATTTGCAAAAACATTGATATAAAACTTTTTACTCCCATTAGTATAATAACCATACTTATCTAGTAACTGTTTAGAAACAAAAAAATGACTGTCAGGAGTAGCACAAAACAATTTTAATTTTTTGTATCTCCTCTTATTATGTAACGATTTGATTTCAATCCCGCAAAAGTCTGCTATTGGTAAAGAATTTTTAGATATGCATAATAATTCTTCTAAAATAAACCCAGCACTTCCAAAACTATAATTAGTACAAGTGTAAATTCCAGAACTTACTATCTTATTTAATTTACTAGATAACAAATCAAAGTTATTCATTATATCACCTCATAAATAATATACGATAAAAATTAGTGATATCCTTTTTACAATAAAAAAAAGCCTTACGGCTTAAAAATCTTAATGGTGGAGAATATCGGACTCGAACCGATGACCCCCTGCGTGCAAGGCAGGTGCTCTAGCCAACTGAGCTAATCCCCCAAAATGTCGACAACAAATTAATTTTACCACTAATTTAAAATAAATGCAATAGAAAAAAATAAATTTTTTTATTTTTTATTATCCATTATTACTCTTAGTAAAAAAGATAGAATTTCATTTCTTGACATGTAATAATAAATATAATATAATTATAAACATAAAGCGAAGATGTGACGAGTAACTATAATATAGTACAAAGAGAGTCGGGGTAGCTGTGATCCGATTGCAAAGTTATAGTGAATAACACCACGGAGTGTATATTTGAATATAGTAAAATATGACGTTTGGCAGCGTTAAAAGCCATGGAGTATAAATAAGGGTGGCACCGCGCATAAAGCGCCCCTTAACCATGCTCTTTTTTTATATTTAAATATAAATAGGAGGTAATATGAAAAGCATAGATACAGTAGTATTGTATAAAAATACTGATGAGTACATGAATAAAAAAATTAAAATGGATGGTTGGATAAAAAACCATCGTAAACAAAAAGAATTTGGTTTTATAGATTTTTATGACGGAACTTGTTTAAAATCAGTCCAAATTGTTTATAAAAATGAATTGGATAATTTTAATGAAATTCAAAAACTTCGTGTGGGTTCTAGTATTTCAATTCAAGGAATTGTAGAAGAAAGTCCAGCAAAGGGACAAAGATTTGAAGTGAATCTAATATCACTAGAATTATTAGGAGATAGTCCAGAAAATTATCCAATCCAACCAAAAAGACATAGCCGTGAATTTTTAAGAGAAGTAGGATATTTAAGACCAAGAGTTTCTCTGTTTCAAGCAGTATTTAGAGTTAGAAGTATAGTGGCCAAAGCAATTCATGATTATTTTAATAATAATGGATATGTTTATGTTCACACTCCATTACTTACTGCAAGTGATTGTGAAGGAGCAGGAGAAATGTTTCAGGTAACTACTCTTGATTTAAATAATATACCTAAAAATGAAGATGGAGAAATAAATTTTAAAAAAGATTTTTTTGGTAAACCGGCAAATTTAACAGTTTCTGGACAATTACAGGCAGAAGCATTTGCATTGGCATTTAAAAAAGTATATACCTTTGGTCCGACTTTCAGAGCAGAAAATTCAAACACTAAAACTCATGCAAATGAATTTTGGATGATAGAGCCAGAAATTTCATTTTGTGAATTACCAGAATTGATGGAAATTCAAGAAGAGATGTTAAAATTTATTATTCAAGAAGTTGTGGAAAAATGTCCAGATGAATTAGAATTCTTTGATAATTTTGTTGAAAAAGGTATAATAGATAAATTAAATAAAGTTATTCACAGTAATGCTGTTAAAATCACACACAAAGAAGCGATTGATATATTGATAAATTGTGGAGAAAAATTTGAATTTAAACCTGAACATGGAGAAGATTTAGCGACCGAACATGAAAAATATTTAACTACAGAACATTTCAAGAGTCCTGTGTTTGTAACGGATTGGCCAAAAGATATTAAAGCGTTTTATATGCGTCAAAATATTGATGGAACAACTGTTGCAGCTGTAGATTTATTAGTTCCTGGTTCAGGAGAATTAATGGGTGGATCACAACGTGAAGAAAGATTAGAAATTTTAGAAAAAAGAATGTCTGAAATGGATATCGATAAAGAACATATGGAATGGTATATAAATTTACGTAAATTTGGAGGATGTAAACATTCAGGATTTGGAATGGGATTTGAAAGATTATTGATGTATGTTACAGGAATCGAAAATATTCGAGATGTAATACCATTTCCAAGAACACCAGGTAATTGTGATTTTTAAAAGAGATTTTTCTCTTTTTTTTATGCCTTCGATAGAAATAAAGTTATAAAGAGAACCTGTGCAATTGTATAATTTTGATAAAAATTCTAAATAAAAATTAGATACATATATTAAATTAAGGTGATATATGAAAAAGTTTTTTTTAATTTTAACTAGTGTGCTTATATTTTTTTCATTTATAAATGTAAAAGCACTTTCTGATAGTGCAACTAGTAGCATATTGATTGATATAAATTCTAATAGAATTCTATATAAAAAAAATATAAAGGCTGTAAGAAGTGTTGCAAGTATATCTAAAATTATGACTGCTATTGTAGCAATAGAATCAGGTAAAATGGATGAAGAAGTTATAGTTAGCGAAGAAATTTTAGAAGCATATGGATCAGGTATTTATATAAGAGTAGGAGAAAAAATCAGATTAAGAGATTTGGTTTATGGATTGATGTTAAGAAGTGGAAATGACGCAGCACTATCTATTGCTATCCATGTAGCAGGCAGTAAAGAAAAATTTGTTGAAATGATGAATGATAAGGCTCAAGAACTTGAAATGACTGACACAGTTTTTAATAATCCTTCTGGTTTAGATGAAACGTCAGAAATTGGAAACTTTTCAACTGCTTATGATATGGCGATTTTGACTAGTTATGCATATAAAAATTCAGAATATAAAGAAATTTCTTCGACAGAATCTTACAATGTTAAAACTAATATAAATAATTATCATTGGACTAATAAAAACAAATTTTTATTCAACTATGAGTATGCTAATGGTGGTAAAACAGGATATACTGAAATTGCAAAAAGAACATTGGTGACCACATCATCAGATTCAAACAATGATTTTGTAGTAGTAACATTAAACGATGGTAATGATTTTGAAGACCATGAAAATATTCATGAATATGGGTATGAAAATTATAAAACATATACTTTGAAAAAATCTGGAAAATTGAGTATTAATGATGATTATTATAACGATAACTTATATTTAGATACAGATCTTAAAATAGCACTTACTAAAGAAGAAAAAGAATTAGTAAAAATTGAATATGAAATATCTAAAATTAAAGATGTGAAAAATAATGATATTGTTGGAAAAATAAATGTATATATAGATGATGAATTAATAAGTGTTAAAGATATAATTTATAAAATTCCAGAAGAAAGTAAAAATAGTAAAATAATTAATATTATTGATTGGTTTAAAAGTTTATGGTGAATATTATATGGGGATTTTTAATAATTTCTGGATTATTATTTAGTTTGTTTACAGGAAATATAGATAGTGTGAATGAAGTGCTTTTGAATAGCTGTAAAGAAACATTGGATTTAATTATAAAAATTTTTCCAATAATGGCGTTGTGGTTAGGAATAATGAATATTGCTATGGTATCAGGATTACTTAATAAATTTGCAAAACTTATTTCACCAGTATTAAACAAATTATTTCCCGAAATTCCAAAAGGTCATAAATCATTAAGTTATATAGCAACAAATATAGTAGTCAATATGTTTGGATTAGGAAATGTTGCTACACCATTTGGGCTTAAAGCAATGGAATCACTTCAAGAATTAAATAAAAATAAAGATACAGCATCTAATAGCATGGTTACTTTTTTAGTTTTAAATACTAGTGGTTTAACAGTTATACCAACTACAATCATATCAATGCGAATGCTATATGGAAGCATTAGTCCAACATCAATAATACTTCCTTGTATTATTGCAACAACTTTATCAACGGTATCTGGAGTTTTATTAGATAAAATAATTAATAGGAGAAAAAATGATGGAATTAATTTCTAATATGATAATTCCATTATTAGTTCTAATAATACTATTATATGGAATGCTAAAAAAAATAGATATTTTTGACGTTTTTGTAGAAGGTAGTAAAGATTCAATTTCGATGGTCTTAAGTATGTTTGGACCAATATTAGCTATGATCTTTGCGATTAATGTCTTTGTAGAAAGTGGATGCTTAAATTTTTTATTACTAAATATATTTAATTTTTTCGGTAATAATATCTCAGAAGAAATTATTCCAATGTTTGTTATGAGACCAATAAGTGGTAGTGCAACTCTTGCTATATTAAATAATATTTTAAATACATATGGTCCGGATAGTTTTACAGGCTTTTTAGCGTCAATTGTTCAGGGGGCTACAGATACTACTTTGTATGTATTAACTTTGTATTTTGGTAGTATTGGAATAAAAAAAATAAGACATTCGTTATGGGTAGGTTTGTTTGCTGATTTCATAGGAATTGTAGCAAGTATATTTTTAGCATTTTATTTCTTTAGCTAGTATTACCTTGTATAAAAAGCTTTTATCGTGTATAATTTACGATGGTGATTAGTTATGGAAAGATTACAAAAAGTTATAGCAAATAGTGGATATTGTTCTCGTCGTAAAGCAGAAGAATTAATTGTACAAAAAAAAGTTACAGTTAATGGTGAAATTGTAACTGAATTAGGAACAAAGGTTTCTAATAAAGATGAGGTAGTAGTTGAAGCTACACTTATTAATAAAGAAAACAAAGAATATTATTTACTTAATAAACCAAGAGGAGTTGTTACTACAACTGCTGATGATAAAAAGAGAAAAACAGTTATTGATTTAGTCGATTCAGATGCAAGATTGTATCCTGTTGGAAGATTGGATTATGATACTACTGGGGCACTAATTTTAACTAATGATGGAGAACTTACAAACTTATTAATGCAGCCTTCTAATAAAGTAGAAAAAGTATATGTTGCTAAAATAAAAGGTATATTGTATCCAGCTAAAATAGAAGAGTTAAAACGTGGAGTAATGATAGATGGTATTAAGACTAAACGTGCAAGAGTTAAAGTTAAAAAATATGATAAAAAAAGTGATACTAGTTTAGTAGAAATTATAATTTATGAAGGAAGAAATCATCAAGTTAAGAAAATGTTTCAAGCTGTAGGTTATGATGTTATAAAATTAAAACGAGAAAGAATATCTTTCTTAGATTTAAGTGGATTAGCATCAGGAGATTATCGTCGTATAAATCCTAAAGAAGTTAAATTGTTATATTTTGAAGTAGAGAAAAGAAAAAAAACAGCTAATAAATAGTCTGTTTTTTTATTTTATTCAGCGGTGATAGTTGCAATAGGACAAATAGAACAAATTTCTTCTGCTAAACTATCATCTACTTCATTATTGTCAGTAGTAACAGCAAGTCCTTCATCATTAACAGTTATTACTTCAGGATACTCAGAGAAGCATGCTCCACATCCGATACAGTTATCACCAATTATAATTTTTTTCATACTTTTTCCTCCATTATAATTATAAATAAAATATATTTAAAATACAACACTACCTTTTAAAATATCTTTATTTATGTTATTATTATAATACGAGGTGGTATCAATGGCTAGTCGTATGAATCGTTATCATAGTAATACTAGATCTTCTAGAAGTAGTCGCAATGAAAATTTATATGATTCTATTTACAATGAAGAAATTGAATATTCAAATGTAGAAGGAATTGCTAGAATTGAAAAGACAAACGAAATTGATATTGAACGAATACGTGAAATGTTAAAATTGGAAGAAGAAAAGAAAAAAAAGAAAAGTTTTCAACCGTTATTTAAAACTTCTTCAACAGATATGAGTGAATTAAATTTATCAAGATTAGATGATAAAAATTATGATATTAGAGATATCTTAAATAAAGCCCACGAAGAAAAAGTAGAAGAAGTAAGAGATGAACCAAAGAAAGAACTTTTAAATACACAATATAATATTTTAAAAAAAATAAAATTAGATGACCCTATTGATGGTAATTTACAAAATTTAATTGATGCAGTAAATTATAATAGTAAAAATAATGTTGAAGATACAATGGGCTTATTAGATGATTTAGAAGATGACTCTAAAACTATTAGCGATGAAGCTATAAAGAAAATTATCGCAGAAGCTAAAGAAGAAATTAAAGAAAAAGTGTCAGAACCTGAAAAAACAACAACAATAGATACATCATTTTTTACATCAAGCTTGAATTTTAATGACGATGATTTTGAAGAGTTAAAAGAAATTAGTGACAGTTACAAAAAAAAGAAAAAAAGATTGAGAATATTTTTATTTCTAATCTTTATGTCGTTAATTACAGTGGGAATTCTTTATTATTTAGAGATTATTAAGTTTTAAATCTTTAAATTTAATAATAAATATAATTATTAGTGGTATTGCAAACATAAATATAAATAGTAATGTTGAAAAAGTCTCTAAAAAGAATTTATTTCCACTTGTATTGTTTGGAAATATATATAAGCTTATGATCAATGATGCTAAAGGAATAATATATACTAGATAAGTTTTAAACTTATCTTTTTTAATATTAAAAGTACAATTGATAGTAGTTAATATGTAATAAATACATAATAAGTTTATAGTGAATATGTCAAAAATCCATTGAATAGATAATGTACTTTCTAATCTTTGAAAAAAGCCAGCTATACTTACGTGTTTAAGTAAATGAAATTCTGGATATTGATATAATTGAGCAAGTTTTTCACCAAATATACCAATAGTTAAAAATAAAAAAGAAAAAGTAATTATACTAAATAATAAATAGCATTTGTAAAATCTTTTATTTAATCGTTTGTAATCCTTAACTGAATCTTTAGGTATTATTGTTAATAAAAATAGTGGAATAACATTAAAGGTTAAATACTGGTATGATCCATTTAATATATTACTAATGGGATTATTTAGTAGTGGTAAAAAATTGTTGAGTTCAACTTCAGATATTAAACCTAGAAATGGAATTATTGTTAGAATTAACGATATATAGAAAAATATTACAACACTTTTAGCAATTACTGGAATATCCTTCAGCAATAAATAAACGGTTGGTAAGAGGAAAACTATTCCAATAAATAATTTTGGAGTTAAAGAAAGATATTGAGAGTTTATTAAGTTAGTTAAATTCCAAAATATTGTGACTGAAAATATGAATATAAAAATAATAAAGATAGTATTAATTATATTTGCAGTAAATTTATTGAATTTGCTTTTAATTAATTCAGGAAAGTTTAATCCTATATTATAATCCATAATATACATATATAATTTAATTGGAATGAAACCTAATACAAAACCTATAATCAATGAAATATAACTGTCTTGTTTTGAGAGTAATATTAAATTGTTTATTGTAATACCTACTAGTGAATATCTCATTATAAAATATATTAAACTACTTATTTCAAAAGTATTAATTATTTTCATTAACTATTTGCTTCCTTTCCTATTGTTTGTGACAGCGATCCTTTAGTTTCTATATCTAGTTCTACTTTTATATTAGTTTTAATATTAGGAAAGTATTCACTATCCCAGTCATTTTTTATTTTGTCGAAATAAATTGGATAATTAAAAGATAATTTTTCACCAAAACCAAAAATATCACTCTTATATTTATTTTGTGTTAACACTAGTGCCTTATTCACTAATCCTTTTGTTTCTTCTTCAAATTGTTGTTCTAAGTTATTAATAACTGATTCATTTAATAAGTCGATATCACAATTTACTTCTATTAAAGAACCAATTCCTGAAATAGTTATATCTGAATGTATTAATTCGTTTTTAATGTAAATTTCAACTTTAGTTGAAACATCTTCAATTCTTGAAACGATTTTATCATTGTCACAATTTGTAATAATGCTAAAACTATTAACATCATTTAAAATAAGATTTATCCCCATGCTTTCATCTTCATCAGCAAAACCAATGAGTTTGTCTTCTTTAAATATACCAATAGGTCCAAGTACAATAGTAGCATCAGGAATTGTAGTTTCTATATTACTGAAATCACTACCTTTTTCAGCATCTCCAATTATACTGATGCTAGTCAAAGAAGGATTTATACCATCTGTTATAACTTCATTAACAAAAGAACTATAAGATATATCTGTAGCAATACCTTGATAATCAGTAGAATTTTTGATTGTATTTGTTATATATTGACTAGGCCTTGCTTCAATCCCTGTAAGAATGCTTGCAACATCCTTAGCTTTTTCATCTTTTGTTACAACAAGAAAGAATTTTTTTCTTGTACTAGGATCGCGCATTAGTAAGTCAATAACATTATTGACTCCATCTTTTGCAACTTCTTCTGATATAACAATAGCTGATAAGTGATTTAAATATAGTATTTTTGAGTTAGTTAAATCTAATTTTTCTAAAGCTTCTGTAATAGTTGAACCGCTTCCTTCTAATACAGATATTGAACTTTGTCCCTCTTTAGAACTTGCTTGTGCATTATTAGCATTAGCAATAGTAAGTGAAACAGTATATATATTTTCTTCTTTATCAATAGCAAAAACTGTTGCGATTGCTAAATCATTTAATTCGCTATAATTCCAACATCCACTAATTAAAAGTAAAGTAGTTAATAAGAATAATGTTTTTAATAAAGTTTTAATAATATCACCCCACTTTAATATCTTCTTTAGTTTTTAAATATCTAGGTCTTATTTTTGATTTTAGTTTACTTCCTCTTATAACAGAATTTTTATTGTCATTAACTATTAATGGGCTAATTGGAGTTAAGTAAGGTACTCCTAAACATTCTAAACTAGCTAGCTTAGCTATGAATATTATTCCCCCAGCAACAATTCCTATTATTCCCATTATTGAAGCACATACAATAAAATACAATCTCCACCATCTCACTGCATTTGAGAAGTCTACATCTGTAAAAACTAATCCCGCAATTGAAGTGATTGCTATAATAATAACTACTATTGGAGAAACTATACCTGCATTTACGGCAGCGTCCCCTAGTACTAACGCTCCAACCACACTAATGGCTGTTCCTGTAATTTTAGGAATTCTAATATCACTTTCTCTTAACATTTCAAAGGTTATTGACAGCATTAATACTTCTATAGGAGTAGGAAATGGAACTCCTTCTCTTTGAATTGCTAAAGAAATTAATAATCTATCCGGTAACATCTCTTGGTTAAAAGTAGTAACTGCAATATATAAAGCAGGTGTAAGTAATGTTACTAAAAATGCCATAAGTCTTAAAAATCTGTTAAAAGAAGCATTAGATGGTTTATGATAATTATCTTCTGGAGAATGTAAAAAATCGGTAAGTACGGCTGGTAATATCAATACATATGGTGTATTTTCAACTAAGATACATATTTTACCATTTAAAAGTGATGATGCAACTAAATCAGGTCGTTCAGTGCTAATTATTTTAGGAAAAGTAGAAAATTGTTTTGGTGATAAAAACTCTCCGATATAACTTGAATCCAATACACCATCAATATCAATAGTTTTAATTTTACTTATAGTTTCATCAATAGATTTTTGATTAGCTAAATCATTTATATAAGTGATTGAAACATGAGTTCTAGTTCTTGTACCAATTTTTATAGTAGTAAACATTAAAGTATCATCTTTTATACGTTTTCTAATTAAACCTATATTAGTCATATAGTTTTCAGTAAAACTATCTTTAGGTCCTTTAACTATGGCTTCACTAGATGATTCACTAACTGCTCTATCTAATATACTTCTAGTTTCAATTACAATATATTTAGAATATCTTTCAACAAATATACAAGTAAAACCACTAGCCATATAATATAGGACTTCATCAAAATTATTAATTATTAATAATTTAGAATTAGGAATAGTATTTTCTAAACTATTAAATAAATTTGAAAAAAAGTCTTTCTTCATATATTTAAAATCATCACTAATATTTTTCATGAAAAAGTTACTAATTTTATCATCGCTACTTGTGCTGGAATAAAAAGTATATAATATTTTTTTATTATTAAAATTAATAATTCTTGCTACAAAATCACTACTTTGTCCATTTTTAGTTTCCAATTCTGTTTTAAATTTTTCTAAATTAATAACTTTTTGTTTATCCATAATATCCCTCATAACTAATTTTATTATGTATTAAAGAGATGAAATAATACTTAAGTATATAGTATTTATCTAAGTTATTGTGTATAATTAATATGAAAGAGTTGATAGCATGAAAGTAATAATTAATAATTTAGATCATTTAGGTCGTGGTATAGGAAGAATAGATGGAAAAGTAGTATTTATAAATAATGCTTTGCCTACAGAAGAAGTAGAAATAGTAATAACAAAAGAAAAAAAGAAATTTTCTGAGGGTGAAGTAGTAAATATTATAAAATCTTCAAGTGATCGTGTTCAACCGATTTGTCCTCATTTTAAGGAATGTGGTGGTTGTGATATTATGCACATGAATTATAAAGATCAAGCAGTATTTAAATGTAATAAGGTAAAAGATATTATTGCTAAGTTTACAGATTTAGACGAAACTATAGTTGATAATACATTAGTTACTGAAGAACCATTTTATTATAGAAATAAAACTACTTTTCATGTTGATGAAGGTAAGATTGGATATTATAAAAAAGGTAGTAATGAAATAGTTATGGTAGACAAATGCTATATTAGTAATGCTAAAACAAATAAAATATTAGCTAAGTTAAAAACTATTAATTTAAAAGATGTATATCAAGTAGTAGTTAAATGTGATGATGAAATAGATGAAATAATGGTTATAATTTATCTTAAACATAAAGCTAATGTTGATAAAATAGTTAAATTATTATCAGACGATGTTACTAGTATAGTAACGGATCTAAATGGTAATATGAGTATTGTTTATGGGAATGATAGTATTGAATATATTTTAAAAGATTATAAATTTAAATTATCTGCAAATTCTTTTTTCCAAGTTAATACAAATCAATGTTTAAAATTATATGATAAAGTAAAAGAATTAGCAGAGCTAAAAGAAGATGATATTTTATTAGATTTATACTGTGGAGTTGGAACAATTGGTATTTATTTATCTAACTTTGTTAAAGCGGTATATGGTGTTGAAATAAATGAAGGTGCAGTAAAAAATGCTGTATACAATAAAAAACTAAATAATATTGATAATATTGCTTTTTATGCAGGAGACACTAAAAATATAGTTAAAAAATTAGATATTAAACCAACTGTAATAGTTGTAGATCCTCCAAGAAGAGGATTAGATATAATTACTATTGACTATATGTTAGAAAGTAAAGCAAATAAAATTATTTATGTTTCTTGTGACCCTAATACTTTAGCAAGAGATTTAATGTTGTTAAAAGATAAATATGAAGTAAAAAATATTATACCAGTAGATATGTTTCCGAATACAAATCATGTAGAGTGTGTTGTTACACTATATCGAAAATAAAATTAATCTCTTAATTAAAAACATATATGTATTGTTATAATGATTTTTATTATAAAAAATAAAAAACATTTCTTTTGAAATGTTTTTTTTGTTAAATAAATTATAAATTGTGTAAAGTAGTTATAAAATAATATGTTTATCATTTTATATTTGTTTAATATATAATATAATAAAGACAGAGTAAGATAGTGTATTGAAAGTATGGTGTTTAGTATGAATAGTATTAAAAGTAAGATTAAGAAAATCGGATTAAAAACAAAAGTAATAAGTGGTTTATTTTTAATAACTATGTTAATTTTTGTCATTAGTATTACTGTATTTAATCCAACAGTAAAAACACTTAGTAAAGATGCAGATATTAAATTAGAAGATTTAATTGTAACTGATACTAAAGACGATGTTAGCATTGAAATGGTTATCAATGATTTTGATGGAACATTTGCCAATAATGATAGTGTTGGTAAAGTTGTTACTCTTACTGCTTATTATCCAACTCAAACAGTTGGGAATAAATCTTTAACTTTAACAGTGCCTGAAGGTTTAGCTTATGCACAAAATGGTATACCAGTACCTGAAGCATTCACTATTCCATCTACTGTTGATACTAAAATAATAAATGAATTAGGAGAAGGACAACCTTTAGCTACTCAAGCGATTAAAGAAGTTAGTTTGCCTGTTAAACATAATATTACAGGTTCAACTTTTAATACTGTAACTTATACTTTAAATGATACAGCTGATAAAATTGTTTTAACATTTTATGTTAAAGGTGATGCAGAGCGTATATATGCCGATCATGATATAGTTGATGATTTAATTGCGTCAGCAACATATAATGATACAACTGTTACAACTAATGTAGATGTTGCTGCTGATTTAAAAACAACTGATCTAATTTTATATGAAAGAATAAATGTATATGCTAGTGCAACATCAGTTACTAGTACTAGTACAGAAACTATTTATAATTATACTAAAAGCCCATTTGAAGTATGGGATTCACCATACATGAAATCTGGAAAAATTACACTATATTTTCCTCCAGGAACAAATTTTAATAGTTTAGTCGGATATAATTATAATTATCCTACAAAAGGAACAGAAGGTTATACAGTAACAGTAGATGAAGAAGTAGGTAAAGTTGTATATGAATTTAGTGAAAACTATTTTTACCCAGGGACAAGTGTAAAATATTTAATACCTGAAGGAATGAAGGCAGGTTTATATGAAACAACTGGGGTTCCAGAAATTGAATATACAACATATGATGGAACAACTTTTAAATATACACCAACAAATAGTGATAAAGATAAAGATGGTATTGTTGATGCAGATTATATATTTGATGATGTTGAAATAAAAGAACGCAGTGAATATGGAAATCCAATTAATTTATCACAAAGTAGTAATGTTCATCCATTATATGAAACAGAATATAGTCATACAGGATTAATTAAAATAAAAAATGATAATCCATTTGAAACTGAAAATATTATGTATGAAGTAATATTAGATAAAAATTATGAAGCCAAAAGAGTTAAAGTCCCTAAAGGGAAAAATTTTGTTAGTTTAGAATATAAAACAAATAAGAGTAATGAATTTATTAGTTTAGATATTACAGGTTTTAATGGTTATTTAGATGCTGATACTGTAGGTCTTGGAGCAGATGAATATTTCACAGAAGTGAAAGCAAATATTGGTACACTTAGTGCTGGGTATTATTCTTATGGGCCTACTAGTACAAATTATTATACAAATACACTAGCTTATGGGATGCAAAAGTCAGGTGTAAGTGAAGTTACTCATAAAGTATCAATGTGGGTACTTGGGGATGAAGAAGATACCAAAGTTACCATAGATACAAATTCTAAATTAGATAGTCATACTAGTAATATGACACTTGAGGGTACAGCTACTATGAAAAAAGACGGTACTGTTGTAACAGCAGTAACAGCTGGAGATACAGTTACTGCAGAGGCTACAGCTGATATCTTTAATTATTTATATGGAAATTCATTAATAATGGAAAATCCATACTTTATTTTAAGAGAATCAAATGATATTACAATACATGAGAGTACAATTAAAATTGTAGACCCAAATACTAATGAAGAATTAAATTTTAATGTAGATAAAATAGTACCAACTGATAATAATTTAGATACATATTATAAACTTACTTTAGTAGAAGATATTACGATTGGTCAATTTATAGGATATCCATTTTATGAACAAAAATTGAAAGTTAATTTTGATTTTACTACTTCTAGTACTAGTACTGATAGTTATATAGTAAATATCAAAGATATATTTGGATTTGCTAATGATGGAGCTAAAGGTAGTGCTCGTGATGGTAGTGCATTATTAGAAAATGGAGTAGATTTGAATAATAATGGTCTTACTACTGATAAAATACCAACTTCTTATTCATACCCGCTTACAATTAATAAGAATAATCATGTAGTTGTAGATACATACTTATCTTTTGAAGATAATAGATATCCAAGTTATATGCCATCATATCCTGAAACAGCTGTTAATTTTACGCCAGAATTTTTAGCAAGTTATAATATATCTATTAAAAATTCTTCTCCTTATGATGCATCAGATTTTGAACTGTATTTTCCAATCCCTAAAGAAGGAGAAGATTTTGGAGAATCTTATCAAACAGAGCCATTTAAATATAATATGAAACTAGCTAGTTTGCTTACTGGAATAGATGGATTTGAAATAACTTATGGTAGTGGTGTAACAAAAGATACTATTACAACTGCTACATATACTACAAACCCAACTGACTTAGATAGTGTTAATATGATAAAAATTACTGCTACTAAGGATATTGGAATTGGAACAACTGCTAGTGTAGAAGTACCAATTGTTATAGATGAAACTTTAGAAACTACTGAAACTAAAATTAGTGAAATGAATATTTTTAATCCTTATTATACAGTTGATTATGTTGTATATTCTGGATGGAAAAAAGGTAGTAGTGTAGGAGCTAAATTAGTTCTTATGAATATTGAAGGGATAGCTTTTAAAGATCTAGACTTTAATGGATTATATGATAATACAATTGATGAAGCTTTGGCAGATATTGAAATAGAATTACACCGTAAAGATAGCGAGGGGAATTATTCACCTGTTATTAAAGACGGAAAAGCAGTTACTACTAAAACAGATAGTGCTGGACATTATATGTTTGATCACGAGACTATTGGTGAAATAAGTGAATATATGATAGTTCCTGTAATGGATAGTTATAAAAATTATATAGAAACAGCTTATCAAAATGGTAGTGATTATCAAATAGATAGTGATATTCAAACAGGAGATAATTCAGTTAAAAATATTGATCCAACATTAGATCAAGCATCTTTTATTAATTTAGGTTATATTGAAAAACAAGAATTAGAACTTGATATGCCACCACTTATTATTTTATCTTCACTTGAAGAACTTCAATATTTGTTAATAGATAGTGAGATGAATAATGAAGGATTTATTGGTCCGTATTATTTTGAATCATTAGGAGGTTCTTATGATATATCGGCTAATAGTTCAGTAATATCACATCAAACATTTACTTCAGGGGATGAATATTTAAAATTAAGTGCTAAAGAGGTTACTACAAATAATATTTTAGAAACTGATTTAGTAATAAGATTAGAAGATCGATATGAAAATACTATAATTAAAAGTTCTAAAGTGCTTGTAGTGGGAAGTGATAGAGAATCAAATTTAGGTTTAAGCGCTAATGCAGCAACTATAACTAATAGCGAGGCCAAAAATATAACTAGTGAAAAAATATTAGAAGTAACTGATGCTGTAGCATATTCAACTATTACAGGTGAAAAGTTAGAAATAACAACATCAAGTTTAGAAGAATTAAAAAATACTACTTATTTAGGTGGAACATATAAAGTTACATTATCTACTACAGAAGGAAGTATAGTAGTAGATATAGTAGTAGAAGATACTTATAAAACTGATGCTTCACTTAATGATATTAAAATAGATAATGTAAGTATTGATAACTTCGAAAAAGAAACATTAACTTATAATATAACAGTTCCTTATGAAACTAGTAATATAAATTTATTTGCTAGCACTACAGATAGTGATGCTACTATTGAAAATAATAATTTAGGTAATAAAAATTTAAGTGTAGGAATGAATAACTTCAATATAGAAGTAACTGCACATGATACTAATATTAAAAGAACATATACAGTATCAATTATTAGAAGTGAACGTATATTAGATTCAAACAACTTATTAAATAGTTTAGAAGTATTAGACTATAACATTAATCCTGATTTTAATTCAAATATAAATGACTATACTTTAACAGTGCCATTTGAAGTGAATAACTTAGTAATTAATGCAGATGCTGTTAGTAATTTATCTACAGTATTAGTTACAGGTAATGAAAATTTATCAGTTGGTAATAATACAATTAATATTACTGTTACAGCAGAGGATAATAGTACTAATACATACAAAATTAATGTAGTTCGTGAAGAAGAAATAATATTAGACACTAATAATTATTTAAGTAATTTATCAGTAACTGATTATATTATTGAGCCAACTTTTGATAAAGAAATAAGTGATTATAGTATAATCATAGATAATAATATTACAAATATAGAAATATTAGCTACTACTGAAAGCGAAAAAGCAAATGTTGAAATTAATGGTAATGAAAATTTATCAGTAGGAAATAATGTAATTACAATTACTGTTACGGCAGAAGATTCATCGACACGAGTTTATAAATTAAATGTAACAAGAGAAGAAAAAGTATTAGACACTAATAATTATTTAAAAAGTTTAGAAATAATTGATTTTGAGATGAATGAATTATTTGATAAAGATTTATTAGAATATAGTTTAGAAGTAACATCTGAAATTTTTGAATTAAAATTAACAGCACTTGCTGAAAGTGATTTAGCGAGTGTAAGTATTACAGGCAATGAAAATTTTATTGTAGGAGAAAATAGAGTTACAATCACTGTTACAACAGAAGATAATAGTACTAAAATGTATACTATATTAGTAAATAAAATTGATAAAGTTATAACTCCTGAGGTAGAAGAAGAAATTGTTCCGCCAAAAGAGGAAATAATTCCACCCGATGAAAGTGAAACAGTAGTAACTCCACTTACAAATATTGAAGTCAAATCTAGTGATAATTATTTAAAATCATTAAATATAAGTGATTATGATATTGATTTTGATAAAGATACTTTTATTTATAATATTGATATTGATAATGACATTAATATATTAAATATTGTGTATGAATTAAATGACTCTAAAGCTAGTGCTAATATGAGTGGAAATAATAACTTTATAGTAGGGGAAAATAAAATAGAAATTTTAGTTACTGCTGAAGATGGAAGTACTAGAATTTATACTATAAATGTTATTAAGTCAGCATCTAAGGATGATGAAAATTTAGCAACTCAAGATGAAGATATTATAGATT
>CAYJJT010000019.1:0-15615 GCA_964370575.1 uncultured Muribaculaceae bacterium
ACTCTCAAAAGATTTCACGTTTTGCTCAGTTTTCAAAGATCATTTTCGCTTTCTTTCCCGAAAGCACTATTAATATATCAAATGCAGAGAGTCTCGTCAATACTTTTTTTCATTTTTTTTCACTTTTTTTAAATTTAATCGAATTATGTCATATAAATCATAAAAAGTGTATAAATTCCCTATTTATATTAATAATTTTCACTACTTATATAATATATTAATATAAAATAAAAAAATTACTTTTTATTTCGTAATTTTTTATATTTAATCAGATATTTTTCGTTTTCTTCATCAATAAAAGAAAAGTGTTTATTTTTATATTTTCTAATCAATTCATTTAAGGAATAATTTATTATAATATCTAATTCATCAGAATAATTCATATATTTTTTGTGATGTTCATATTCTATCCTATCCAAAACTTTATAACTTTTATTCGGAAATATTCTCAAATCCAGATCATAATCTATATATTTAATAGTGTCTGCATCTATTAAATATGGAGAGGCGATATTACAATAATAATATATTCCATCCTTTTTAAATTGAACTATCACATTAAACCACTCTTTTTTAAAAAAATACATAACTGCCGGTTCTTTTGTTTTCCACATACTTCCTTGTGCTTCAGTTACAATAGTACGATTATTTGCACAAACAATATAATCATCATTAACATCAAGCACTAAAGCTTCTTCCCAAGTTCTGTGAACTTTACCATTATGTTTATAACAATGTATTATTAAATCATCACCAATTTTCAACTCCGCCATGTTTCACTTCCTTAATTTATTTTGTTGCTTCTTTTATAGCTCTTTGTAACTGATTATCATCAACTTCGTCAAATGTTTCAAAATATTTTTCATTTAATTTAATTTCTATTGTAGGTTCAACACCGATTTCATCAATCCAGTTTCCATTTGAAGTTAACCATTTTTTACTAGTGAACTTATATTCATTACCACTATTTAAACCAATTACTTCTTGAACTGTTCCTTTACCATAACTATTTGTTCCAATAATTACCGATCCTAATTGTTCGTTTAATGATGAACTTAACAATTCACTTGCAGAAGCACTACTTTCATTTTGTAATACTATTATATTATATTCTACTGTTTTATCACCGGAAGAATAATATTTCACTATATCTTTTTGATCTTCAATTTGATAAATAACATGTTTAGAATCTAAAAACAATGATAAGATATCTTCAACCACACTTAAATGTCCACCTGTATTTCCTCTTACATCAATTATCAAAGAGTAAATATTATTTTTTTCTAATGCAGTAAGGGCTTCTTCAAATTGAGCGAATGTTGTTGCAGAAAATTGTTCTATATATATATATCCAATTGTTTTATCTGCTTCGTTATATATTTTGGAAGTAACCGAAGGAATAATTAAATAATCTTTTTTTACTTCTACTGTTTTTTTCTCTTCTCCACGCTCATATTCTATTTTAATTGAATCTTCTAAATTTATATCACTAATTTCTTCAGAAAGAACCGAACTATCTTTACCTAACATGCTTAAATCATTAACAGCTATTATTTTATCTAAAGATTCAAGTCCCGCTTTTTCAGCTGGAGAATCTTCGAAAACTCTTAAAACAATTATATTGTTATCATTATCATTAAAAACTTCTACACCAATACCTTCATAACTACCATCAATGGTTTTGTTAAATGTATCTTCTGTTGCCGCATCTAAAAACAACGCATGGTCATCATCAAGTTCTGATAACATACCATTTATTGCTCCGTCCACCAAAGTCTGTTCATCTATATCCTTGTAATAATTATCTTTAATATAATTAAAATTATTTATGATCTCGTCAGTGTATTTATTGTTTTCTTCAGAGGTATAATCATCATTTAACTTAAACATTGTTAAACAACCAACAGTAAAGCCAATTACAAAAACAAATGTACATACAAGCATTTTGATAAAAGTATTTTTTGCGATTTTGTATTTTATTATTTTATTTATTATTTCTTTATTTTTCTTCATGTTTTCCCCTCTTACCAATATAACATATTATAAGTTTTTTTTCTATAGATAATAAAAAAGTTGCAAAGCAACTCTTTTATTTCGTTAATTCTATAATTTTTTTGTTAATTTCTTTAACACCATAATATTCATTAAATATTTCACCATTTTTTATTTCTAACAAAACATCTTCTTTTTCTTTGATTTCGAATCTCTTTAAATTTGATGTGATATTATTTTTACTACCATAATATCCTTCATTAAACGGTTCAAACATATCAATTACATAAATTTTATTTGAACTTTCCATGTTAGATGCAATTTGATTTATATATAAGATATAATTATCAGTTTTGCTATTACTAATTAGTACATAATAATTTTCTTTATCCTGTTCTAACATAGTACCAACTAATATTCTATCATACTGAATAGTTGCATTTCTATTTTCTGGAAATCTATATTCTATACTTTTTTCATTTGAATATATAATTATACAAATAGATATAACCATAAAAACACTAAACAAAATTAAAGGTAATAATAATTTATTTCCACTTCCAGCAGATTCATTTAAATTATTTGTATTTTCTATATTGTTTTTAGAAACATTATTTGATTTCTTAACGGCTGTCTTTAATATACTAGTTTTTTTATTATCGCTTTTAGCAGACACAATTTTCTTTTTGTTTTTTCCAGCGCTTTCAACAACACTATTTTTATTTACATTATTATTTCTTTTTTTAGTAGTTTTAACAACACTATCTTTTTTTGAATCATTTTTTTGTTTGTTTGCTTTATTGTTTGTTATAGTTTCATTTTTTTGTTTGTTTATAGTTTCATTTTTTTGTTTGTTTATAGTTTTAGATGGGCTAGCATTTTTTTTAACATTTTTTGGTTTAGCAGTAGTTATTTTGTTTTTCACTTTTATATTTTTTTGTTTATTTCTCTCATCTTTATTAATTTCAATTTCATCATTGTCAATCAATTTTTTTTTAGTGACATTATTTTTTTTCTTCAATTTACTTTCAGTTAATATATTTCTTTTAACTTTATTATATTTTCTTTTTTTTCTATTAGCCATTTCCATCACCTTCAGAGATTATATCATACATTTTTTTAAAAGCAAATGTTTTTTTATCTTTATTTAAAATGCTTTTAAATAATATATAAATTTTAATTTTTTAATTATTTAGAAATTGGTATTACATTTAAAGAATTTGCTATTTTGATCATTTCATTTTTTGATAAATCTTCACTTATCACTAAATATTCAATTCCATTTTCAGACCACGAAATTGTATCTTCACTTACTGCTCCTATTGTTGGAACTAAAATTTCCGGATCTCCAATTACAGGAATTGTTATCATATCATCTGTAGGAGAATACGTTTCTTGAATAATTGTAAAAGACTTATCACCTGAAAATGTTAATAATACCCTTTCACTTTCTTCATCTAATTGAATAGTTTCTTCACTTGTCAATTTTGTATTTTCTGGCATATACATCGGATAAATTATTTCATCAATACTAGAAACTGACTCGGTACTTAATTCTTCTGAATGACTCATATTAGATTTTAAATCAAAATAATCATCCTTAAATGAAGCTTTATAATCTATTTTATCTATTGTCATTTCCATTTGTAATAAATCTTCATTTGTATATACTTCTACTTTTAATATATCTAAATCATCATTTATATATATTTTTTGGTATGTTAAATCTTGGTTATTACTATAATTAACTTTCGTAGTTAGAATATATCCATTATCATTTTTTTCTAACTCTTTTCTATCATCGTTTTCAATATCTTTCAAAATTGATTGTAGCAAATATGTTTGAGAGCCATTAAATGGCCATTCACTTTGAAATTTAAAACTTTTATTTAAACTCGGGGTAAGAACAAATACTCCTTCTGAGTTTTTTAATATAATTTGTTCATGATTATTCATTTCATTTTTCAAACTTACTTTATAGTTAGAGTCTTCTTGATATGATGCTTCTACACTATATTCATAAGTATCCTCATTATTTATTATTTTTAGTTTACCAGTCAAATTATACGACTCTATATCTTCGATTTTGTTTGAAAGATCTTTTTCCAAATCATCTTTAGTATAATCACCACACCCAGACATCATTATGCATATTATTAATATCACACCAATTGTTAAAACTTTTTTCATTTTTCACCTCATATTTTTATTACATTATATCTTATGAATTTTAAAAATATAATATGATGAATAATATATTTTTTTTTGATAATAATATTAAAGAATATTGAAAGGAGAATTTTATGGAAATGTTTCAGAAGACTTGTTTGTTATTTACAATAGTAGGCGCTATAAATTGGGGATTAATTGGAATACTTGATTTTGATTTAGTTGCTGCTTTGTTTGGTAGTATGTCAATGGTCAGTAGAACTATATATTCTGTAGTCGGTATTTGCGGATTCATAAACATTGGTATATTTTTTCACCATTTCAAAGAACCAAAATAAAAAAAGAGTTATAATCTCTTTTTTTATTTTGTTACTATTCTAATTTGTACTTTTTTAGTTTTTGGAATATAAGTAGCTCTAGAATCATCACCTTCAACTTGAACTTCAACTTCGTGAACACCAACACCATAACCTTCTAAGTCTAAGTATGCTACTACATCACTTGCAGTAAGAATATCTATAATATCGGACACTCCTTTTGCTGTAACAACAACTTTAGTATCTTCTTCACTTATTCCTTGCACAGTATAAATTTCATTCAAATTTCGTGTTTCAATATTAACATTTTCAATATCTTTTTCACTCGCATCTCCAAGCTTAATATCAACATTAACATTACTAACACTCATATGTCTAACTCCACTCGGTTTTTCAAGTTCAGATTTAAAGGTTTTATTTTCATCTAGACCATTAACATCCACGTATAGATTAATAAAGTTTATATCACTTAATTCTTCTTCATTTCCGTATATCGTAACTTTTGTTTCACTAGCACTTATAGAACTAATTGCTTTACCAAAACTTACTGTACCTTCGGGAACTATTTTAATAGGAACTTCTTTACTCGGTGAAGCAATTTCTATTTCTACATCTACTTTGTTAGGAACCACTTCAACATCAATAACATTACCATGTTCATCATAAGCTTTAAGAGGAACATCTTTTATTGTTGAATTACCAACTTCCTGTTTCGCAATATTATTAACATCAACTAACGCTTTTACCGTCGCCACTTCAGCTAACTGATGTTCTGCACCTTTAATAACTACTTTATCTTCTGACAATGTCATTTCCTCAATACTTAACTTAGGATCTAATTCATCTTGATTAAGAATATCTGTTGTCAATGTCATAGTTTTTGAAACTTTCGGATAAATTATAACTGTTGCTACTCCTGGATTAACATTATAATCAATTGATTGTAATGCTTGATTATACGTAATTGCAACTTTATGTGTACCAGGTTTTAACCCCGTTAAGTCTACAATAATTTCATGCGAAGGAGATTGTTTTGCAAAATATAATTCTGATGAACTACCAATTAATGTTACATCAACAGTTTCTGGTAATCCTTCTACTACATAAGCTTCCTCATTATAAATAGCAGTAACGGGTTGGGCTGTTAATAAATCAGCCGAGTTATTACTATACATAAATACTTGTTCATAAGTTATAACTGAAATTATAATAGTTATAAATAATGAAAGAAATAACAATGTATTAGATTTAGTAAGTAATTTTTCAAATTTGTCACTAACTTTTGAAAATTTATTAGTAATTAATAATATTAATTTCGTTAGAGGAATTATTATTCTTCTATCAATAAATTTCCATAATAGTGAAAATAATTTTTTAAACATTCTTAATATCATCTTCATTAATTATTTCCTCCTCATCTTCAATTATCTTTTTAGGTCTAAGTTCATCAAGAAGCATTAACTTAAATTCATCCAATGTTAAATTATAATTTAATTTTCCTTCTACAGCAATAGAAATTCTTCCAGTTTCTTCAGAAACAATAAGAACTATACAATCTGTATCTTCACTTATACCTAAAGCAGCTCTATGACGAGTACCTAATCTTTTACTAATTTTCAAATTATCACTAGTAGGAAACACAGCTCCTGCACTAGTTATTGTTTCACCTTGAATAATTACTCCACCATCATGTAGTGGGTTATTAGGGAAAAATAATGAAATTAATAAATCACTAGATAAATCTGCATATAATTTTTTTAATGATACATCTCTCTCAATAACCATTAATGCTCCAATTCTGTTTCTCTTAAGATATTCCACAGATTGAACTATTTCATAAACTACTCTTTCTCTTTGATCAACCGTTAATATTTTGTGTCTTCCTAACAGTTGACTTCTACCTAATTGTTCCAACACAGTACGAATTTCTGGTTGGAAAATTATAATCAACGCTAATGGTCCCCAAGATATTACATAATTAAGCAAATAACCTATAGCAACTAAATCAAATGAGTCACTCAATAATTTTAATATTAATATAATAAATATTCCTTTAAATAAAAGAATCATTTTAACATTTTTTCTAATACTTTTTAAAGCATAATATATAACTAACCACACTAATAGTGCATCTAATAATCTTTTTGCAAATTCTAAAATCACTTCAAAAGTCATTTTTAACAGCCCCTCTCTTGCTTTTTGATACCTTCGTAATTATATCATAATTATAGATTTCTATCAAATATAAAAATCAAAAAAAATACTTTAAATAGTATTTTTTAATTATAAATTATATATATATTATTTTTCATCTAAATCTAAAATTTCAATACCATCTTCACCACTTTTAACTGACTTATTTGTCGTTAATTGAACTGGCGAAAAAGGTTGTTCAGAAATATTACCACTATACAATGTTACATTTCTTGACTCTTCACTTGGAATTGCGTCTAATAATGGCGCAGATTTTAATACAGGTTCTACATTTTCTGATAATTCAGATACAAATGATATAGAATCACTTGGCACTTGATTTAAATTGAAATTTAAATTCTCATCAGTATCTAATAACGTATTATCAACAGATGGAAAACTCATAAAATCTACTTCTTCTATACTTTCGCTAGAATTTAAGTTTAAATTAGAATCGTTTTGATTCAAATTCTCAGTTAGCAAAACATTTTCATCATCTTGCTCTAAATTCATATCCTGATTAATTAATGGAAGTTCGACATTGAATATATCTGATAAATCGTCATTGGTTTGATTATTATCAATTACAACTTCTTCTATTTTCGGATTTAACGATAAAAGATCATCTGATTGAACTACAGGTTCTGAAATATTATTTTCTATATTTGTATCAGGAAGTTCTTCACTATTAGAAACTAAATTGTTATTAAATTCAATATTTTCTGGAATACTTGCCTCATTTGATTCAATATACGTGTCGCTAGTGTCGTTAGTATCGCTAGCATTTAAAATACTCAAATCTAAACCATTTTCATCTTTAACATCATCTACTAAATAATCATTTTTTTCTAAATTATCTCTTAAAATAGACTTATCTTCTTCTATTGAGAAAATTTCATTTTTATTTAGAGCAGATATATCATCTTTATTTTCTGAAACTATGAAGGGTACTTGTTCTTCAGAATAACTAGTTCCTGGAACTAATTCCTCTGTTACACTGTTAATCTGTTTTTCTTCAGATGAATCTGTCTGCTCAATCAGCTCTACTTTCGCAGCATTCTTTTCATCTTTATTTTTTTTCTTTAACTCTTTTTTAGCTATTTTATTTTCTTTACTATTTTTAATGAAATTTGTCTTTTCAGCGATAAAACCTACCAAGGCCATTAAAATAATTACTCCGGCTATTCCGAACCAGATATAATTTTCTATTAGAAACTCCATGAAATACCCCCTATTTTAATCTTTTATCTTCTATTCTATTAATATAACACTTTTTTATCTATATTACAACTACTTAATATTTAAGTAATCAATTTTAAATGGATCCTCACTTAACAAATCAGGAAAATCTAATTGACGTAATACTTCGTAACTCATCAATGCAACACAATTGGATAAATTAAGTGCTCTTACATTTCCAGTAGTAGGAATACGTAAACAGTGTTCTATTTCTCCTTCAAGTATATTCTTTGGTATTCCAGTACTTTCTTTACCAAAAATCAAATATATATCTTTTGAAATATTTTTATATTCAACAGTAGAATAATTTTTTTTACCATATCTAGTAAGGTAAAAATATTCACCGTCATTTTTATTTTTAAAATCATCAAAGTTTTTATACGTCTGCATTTTACAAAACTCTAAATAATTAACACCACTTCTTTTAACATATTTTTCATCTAAGGAAAATCCTAATGGTTCAATCAAATGTAGTTTTGCTCCGGTTGCTGCACATGTTCTAATGATATTACCTGTATTTTGTGGTATTTCAGGTTCAAACAGTACAATATTAAGCATCTAATTGTACCTCATATTTACTCAGAATCAATTTTATATCATATATAGTTATTTGCTCATTTTCTTTTACTATGATATCGATAATTTTACCATTTTCAAAAACTACAATATTAGGTACTTTAGCAAAAGTCACATTTTTATTCAATAAATCTTGTGAAAAATATTTATTAGTAAAATTATAATAAAAATCTTTTGACTCCAATTTTCTATTATCGATAAATACTATATTTTCAGCTAACTGACTTTCAGTAATATATTTTTCTAATTCTTTTTCTAAATCATTACTTTCATCATTATGATTAGAAAAGTATATGATTGCATTTGGATTATCCACAATATAACTTTCAACATCAGCTTCTTTTAATTCGGTAATAACATTACTTATATAAGCATCATTATTATTTTCCGAAACAATATACCATGATGTAAAATAAAGAACAACTAATATACTAATAGCTAAAATAATAAATAATTTTAAATAATTTGATTTTGGGATTTCTCTTTTTGTTTCCATATTTTCTCCTTATATAATTTCTTCTGGATTTTGAATTTCTTCTAATTTAACTTCTTCTAACACTACATTCTCACTGTTTGCTAATTGTTCGAAATTAGTTCTAAATATATTTAATTCTTTTATAATTGAGTCTGGGTATATTCTTTTTGAAAACTTAATAGCATTATAAACATCAATTATATTTACAGTTGATGAATTTCTAAATAATGCTTGTGAAAATGCTTGCGATAATACCGAGAATGCTACATCGGGATACATGGCAGACAATCCATAAACTCTTTTATATTCACTTGTTGCATTTACTATAGATTTTATTAGCATTTCTACTATGTAATCATTGTAGGCAAATTTTATACCTGATTGCGCCACATACTTTGGTATAGTTTTCATTAATATTTCTACTGTCGTCTCCATTGAAGGTTCAGATACATCTATTTTTTCAAAACGACGAAGAAATGCTCTATCTCTAATTAAGTAGTTATCATACTGTACAGTTGTGGTAGCTCCTATCGCTTTTATTTCACCACGATCTATTCCAGCTTTTAACATTGATTCTCCTCTACCTATTAAGGTATGGATTTCATCAACAAACAATATTGTTTTTTCTAAAGTCTTTAATTCTCTTACTAACATACTCATAATTAATTCTTCTTTACCATCAACCATAATTGAACCAACTAAAGAAGGAGAATTAATTTTAACAACTTTATATCCTTTTAAAATTTCTGGAACTTGATTATTTTGCAATAAATAGGCAATTCCTTCTACAATTGCTGTTTTACCAATACCTGGTTTTCCAACTAATAATGCTGATTTATCTGGAGTTAGTAATGTTATAATTGTTTTCTTTATTTCATCATTTCTCGCAATTGCGGGATTTGTAATGAACTTTTTATCAGTTAATACTTCCCCATAATTATCTATTACACTAAAATTTATATCATTATTCATTTTATCACCTATTATCCATACAATATAATTATAACCTAATTATTAATAAAATAAAAGATATAACTTAAATTAGCTATATCATATTATTTATTATATACACTGAATATAATATCTTCATTAAATGTAAGTTCATTAGATTTAATAATAGTTCTTATCGTAGTAGCATCACTATAATATTTTATATAACTATCCTCTTGCCAAACCAAATAATTTCCACTTGCAGTAAAAGTATCTATATAATCCAAATTATCTATAGAAAATAAATATTTTATATGCTTATTATTAATGATTTTATAAACGTCATATTTATTTTCGTTTTCCTTATAATAATATGCAAAACTTTTATTTTCTCCAAAATCAATCTTTGTTATAAAATTATAATTTTTAAATTTTATATCTTCTTCTATAAAATATACTTCTTCAATAGTAAATCTTGTAGACGGAACATTCTCAATAGTTTTACCATTATAGTAAAGCATTCCGTTTTCTTTATCACCAACTATTTTCATGGTTTTTTTAGATATATTAACTTCAAATTGTTTTTTATTATCCATATCAACAATATAAATACTATTTTCATAGCTACCAACTATATATGAATTTTTACTTAAATTTTCTTCTGCCATTATTTCATATTTATTACCATTTTCTAAATCAATTAAATAGAATTTCTTATAATCATATTGGTCATTGTAATCTGCAACAAAATAATATTTATCAATATATATACTTAATTTTTGATTATAAATATCTTTATCAAATAACTTTATATTTTCTACCTCTTCATCTATGATATATAATCCTTTATAGTCAGTTATACTAAAGACCAAATCTTTTAATTGATTAGATTCATATACATTTAAAAGAGAATAATTAGTAGTCACATCAATATTATCAATATAATTTTTATAATCATATTCCTCTAATTCATTTACTGCTTTTTCAAGTTTGGAACTTATATTAGTTAAAGAACTATAATCATAGTAAATATTTTTTTCATCTTTACAAACAATATCTGTTAAATCTTTATTTTCTTTGAACTCTATGAATATACATTCATAATTTTCATCTTCAAAAAAATTAATATTAACTATATTTTCAGCAGCATCAAATTTATTCAAAACACTAATATCAAATATATTTTCGTCAATATTAATTTTATAATCATAAATGTAATGATTATTTATACTATTTTTTGTTATTGTTTCATCAATATTTATGGAGTGCTCTTTTCTATAAATATCATAATTATTGTTTATTACTGATTTATCAGCGACTATATTATCTAATAGCAAGTATGATACTACTAAGCAAACTAAAACATAAAACATCTTTTTCATAATGTCACCTACTTCTTTTACACTTTTATTATATAAAATTATATCTTATATAGCAAGAAATGAAATATTAATAATTTAAGTTAAAGTTTCTAATTAATTAGGCAATTAATTCACACATATTTAGTTATAAGCCATATATTATATTGAAACAAATGAAAGGGTGGATTATATGTGTAACGATAAAAATAAAAACACTTGTGAAAGTTGTATTTCTGAAATTTTAACAGTGATAAATATTTTACAACAAAATGCTAACTGTTGTGGCGATGCTTGTTTAGATACTTGTGATCGTGGATTCTTAGGATGTTCAACTACAAGTTTAAATTGTAACACTAGACCAGTAATGCTTTATACAGCTTGTGGTAATGGAACACCATGGACTATGCCTACTACTAAAGATAATGTAGTATGTGGCGATGTTGATGTTGAATGTTCAAATGTATTTAGAGTAGAAAAATTGGATGGATGTTGTGCAACTTTTAGAGTATTAGCTCCAAATACTGATACTACTACTTTAGCTGCTATACCATATGTCGCAACAAATTCTTTTTTTACAATTGATTTAGGTTGTGTTTGTGTAATTAGATGTTTACAAGATACTTATGTTGATTGTATTTAAAAAATAACACTTCGGTGTTATTTTTATTTTAAATTAATATCGACTATTTCATTTATAGGTATCATTTCATTATCCATAGTAATTAATTGTTCATTCTGCATTCCAATTATTCTTCTTTCAATCAAGTTATCTTTTAATTTTATTACCACATCTGCCTTATATATATAATTTTGAGATGCAAAAATATTTCTTATTTTACTTTTTATACTTATATATGGAACATTCCTATTACTATTTGTTTCAGCTTTCACCTGCAAGTTATCTTTATCAATTTTATAAACATCTTCATTAGTATTAACTATTTTATTTATTGGATTTTTATATAAACTTGGTTTATCCATTTTATCACCTATTATAATTTATTCATTTATAAACTAGATATTCTTATTTTTTAAAGAATAAGATAAATACATTCCAAGATTAAATAAAATTATACTAGGTATTAAATTGTTTAAATATATATTATTATTTAACAAATTAAATAATAGCATCAATATTCCTCCGCTTTGAAATACTAATATAGCACTATAAATTTCATCGTTAAAATTTTTAAATAAAAAATTCATAATTAAACTAACTAAGTACATTGCAATAACAAGCCCTAATAAATATGGAATAATATTTGATAAATTTAAAATAATATTATTTATATTTGTTAATGAGCTAAATAAATTTAGCGAAATACTATACAAATCTAATATAATTAATATTGCTGTTCCACTTATTCCAGGTATTACCATAGTAGTAGCATCTATTAATCCAATAACAAAATATATCAAGATATTATTATTTTGACTAACTATAATTCCTGTACCACCAAAATTAAATAATAACAATATAAAAGCTGATACTAAAATAAAAATTAGATTTTTATAATCGAAACTTTTTAGACTAATTTTATTTATTACTACTGGTAACCCTCCTAAAATTAAACCTAGAAATAAAAATAATATATAAATATTATATTTAACTAACAAAAAAGCAATTATTTTACTACCTAAAACAATTGCTGTCATTACTCCTAAACCAACACTAATTAGTAATTTTAAATTAAATTTAAAATTATTGCTTATATTGCTAATAGCTTTAATACAATCTTCATACAAACCGAATGATATTGCTATAACTGAACCACTTACTCCTGGAATAATTTTTCCTATTCCTATAATAATACCTTTTAAATATAAAGAAATAATATTATCTATCTCCTTTGTTTGGCGTTTTCCAAAATATAATTATAAACATTTTCTACTCCAGCAATGTAATCCAAATATATTCCAACATTACCACTCTTAACAAGTATATGTCCATAACCAAACAAATATGTCATTACATTTTTTTGTATTTTTATTTCAGTCATTTCCTCATAACCAATAAAATAACTAACTATACTACTTCCTTCTTTATAGTATTCAATTCCTAAATCTGTAATATTATAAAATATATTACGATATTTAATTTGTCTATATAAAATTTTTACATATTTAAATACAAATAAAATTATAGTCAAATAAACTAAAGAATAATTATTTATGTTGTATTTAAGCAACTCTTCTGAGAATTCAGTTAGACAATAAATACTAATCCCATATATAAATACCAATAATAATATTGTTGAAAGTTTACTAGGTAACATTTCAAAAGCTACTATAAATCTTGGTCTTAATGTTTTAGTATCTTTTTCACCACTTATACTTTCAAAACCTTTAGCATTAAATTCTTCATTAATAACTACTTCTACTTTTTTTACTACTGGACTATCATTGTTCATAATAACACCTCTTTTGTGGATTTATTATAACACAAATATTTTTTTTGTAAAATAATTCTAATTAATCCATTTTCGATCATAATAACGTTTAAGGGATAAAGCTAATAAAATAATCGCTAATCCAAGAAATTTCAAACTAGAATCATTTAAGTTTGTTATTGCTATACTTAAACACACTATACTTATTAATATCAATATAATAAAAATTTTATCATTCTTCATATAAACCTCTATATTCAACTAAATTAATTATACACTAAAATTAAAAATAGTTGTAGTAATTTATTAAAATCTTACCTTTTATTGAATATAATAATATAGAGGTGGAATTATGGTTTTAAAAGCTAATTCAAAAGATATTGATTTGTTAGCCAGATTGATGCGTGCAGAAGCTGTTGGAGATGGTGATCTTGGAATGTTAATGGTAGGTAATGTTGTTATTAATCGAGCGCTTGCTCGTTGTCTAACTTTTAATGATGTTATTGATATCGACGATGTTGTATATCAAAATCCAGGAGGATTCGCTGGAATAAACAGTCCACTATTCGTTACTGCTTCTAACGGAAAAGAACGTCAACTAGCAGCTAGAGTGTTGAATGGTCAAGTTTTTCATCCTGCAACTAACGCATTATGGTTCTACGCTCCTAAAGAAGGCGAGAACTGTAAAGCAACTTGGTGGGATCAAAAATTAGCTGGTAGATATAAAGGACATTGTTTTTATATTCCTGCTCCAGGAGTATGTGATGGATCACAAAAAACTGCTTAATGCAGTTTTTATATTTTTAAAATTTGACCTATACTTAATAAATCATTAGTTAAACTGTTTTTACTTTTAAT
This sequence comes from uncultured Muribaculaceae bacterium, assembly GCA_964370575.1. Taxonomy (GTDB): domain Bacteria; phylum Bacillota_I; class Bacilli_A; order RF39; family UBA660; genus MGBC107952. The sequence continues at coordinate 14,501 of CAYJJT010000019.1, forward strand.
CTTATCTACTGTTGTATTATATTTTCTAGCAATACTCCACAAACTATCTCCTTTTTGAACAGTATATATAATATCTTCATCAGGATTACTAATAGTTGGTATTTTCAATTCTTGACCAATACTTAGCAAATCACTTGTTAGATTATTATATTCTTTTAATTCACTAACTGAAATATTAAACTTATTAGCAATACTCCATAAACTATCTCCACTTTTTACCGTGTAAATATTTGTATCAGGTGTACTAACATCTATTGGTATTTTAATCATTTGTCCTATACTTAGTAAATTAGTATTCAAATTATTTAACTTCATTATTTCATCTACTGTTGTATTATATTCATTTGCTATTTGATATAAATTGTCTCCACTTTTAACAGTATATAAAATATATTCTCCTTCAGGCAGTATTACTTCTTTTACAGGAATTTTAAGTATTTGACCAACACTCAATATATCACTTGCTAAATTATTATATTCGATAAGTCTGTCAACTGTAATACCATTAGAACTTGCAATACGATATAAATTATCTCCATCTTTGACTGTATATAAAATATATTCATCTGGAGAGGTAGTATCATCTGCAGTTATTTTTAATACTTGACCTATACTTAAAATATCACTTGTTAAATTATTATACTCTTTCAACTTTGAGACAGAAGTATTAAACTTTCTAGCAATACTATATAGAGTATCACCTGATTTTACAGTATAAGTAGTAACATTATCATCAGGATTTACAGCTTCATCATCTCCTGGTGGAGTATAAGGAAGACCAATATAATCCATAACTGCTTTAACTACTGCTTCTGCATATATTTCATAATTATTTTTTAATTGCTCTACATCATCACCAGTACTATCTAAAAAACCATATTCTACAATAATAGGTTCTGTATTAACACCTGTATCTCTATGTATAAAATAATAATCTTTCTCAGGATTACTAGTTAACCGTCTTTGATAAGCTTGCCTTATATTTTGCCCATTTTTACCTATTTCATCAAGTACTTGGTTAGCTAAAGTACCATCGTTTCTAAGTGCATAAATTACCTCAGCACCGTCACCACCACCTGCGTTTACATTAAGGAGAGCAAACAATTTACAGGATA
>CAYJJT010000020.1:0-15383 GCA_964370575.1 uncultured Muribaculaceae bacterium
CCCTGTCATGTTTTTAATAATACACTGTTTCAAAACATAATGCAATACTTTTTTTAAAAAAAAATAACTTTTTTTTATTTTTGATTTTTTAGAAACTTTTTTTAGTGAATGATTATTCACTCATAGTATATAAAACTAATATTTAACATTGAAAAATATTAGAAACAAAAAAACAAGAAATTATCATATTCTTGTTTTTTATAACAAAATTTAATTGTTCTTGATTAAATCAATTAATTCTTTTTTTGTTGCCTTACTAGGTAATTCTATTTCTAATTCTTTAATTATGTTTTTTAATTCATTTACAGTTAACTTATCTAATTCAATATTTTTTTTAGTTTTCGACTTTTTTTCCAACTCTAAAGATTTGTTGTTGTTTTTCGATAATTCAACTTCCTTAGTTTTAGGAACAACTTCTTCTCCATTATTATATGAATTATAAATTTCATCTATTTCTTCTTTAGATAAAGTTTCTTTTTCTAATAATTCGGATGCAATAATTTTTAATAAAGTAAGATTCGAATTTATAATTGTTTTAGTTTCTTCATAACATTCATTTATTATTCTACGTTGTTCTTGATCAATTTCAAAAGCTACTTGGCTAGAAAAATTTCTACTTTTGTTGTAATCACGACCCAAGAAAACACTTGATGAATCTTGATGTTCAAATTGAACCGGCCCAAGATTACTCATTCCATATTCAGTAACCATCGATCTCGCTATTTTACTGGCTCTCTCAAAATCATTATGTGCACCAGTAGTTACTTCTTCAAACATCACTTCTTCAGCAACTCTACCTGCTAATAATCCTGTTATTGTTTGCAATAGTTGAGTCTTAGTAGAAAAGTAAGTATCTTCTTTAGGAATCATTAAATTATATCCACCAGCACTACCTCTTGGAATAATAGTTATTTTTTGAACTTCATTCGCATCTCTCAATGTTAAACCAATCACTGCATGACCTGCCTCATGATATGCAACCACTTTTTTCTCATGTTCATTATATTTTCTACTTTTCTTAGCTGGGCCCATTAAAACTCTGTCGTGAGCTTCATCCAATTCTGACATTCCAATAGCAGTTTTGTTTCTTCTAGCACTCAATAGTGCAGCTTCATTAAGTAAATTTTCTAATTCTGCACCACTAAAACCTACAGTTCTTTTAGCAATATTTTCCAGTTTTACATTCGGTTCGAATTTTTTGCTTTTTGTATGTACTTTTAATATAGCCTCTCTACCTTTTACATCAGGAAGACTAACTGTAACTTGTCTATCAAATCTTCCTGGTCTAAGTAAAGCAGGATCTAAAACATCAGGTCTGTTAGTTGCAGCCATAACAATGATTCCTTCATTAGTACTGAATCCATCCATTTCAGTTAGCAATTGATTTAATGTTTGCTCACGCTCATCGTGTCCTCCACCAAGCCCTGCTCCTCTTTGTCTTCCTACAGCATCGATTTCATCAATAAATATCAAACAAGGTGCATGACTTTTAGCTTCCTTAAATAAATCTCTAACTCGACTTGCTCCTACACCAACAAACAATTCAACAAAATCTGATCCACTTATATAGTAGAAGGGAACTTTTGCTTCTCCTGCTACTGCACGAGCTAACAATGTTTTCCCTGTTCCTGGAGGACCAAACAATAAAACACCTTTAGGTATTCTTGCACCTAATTTTTGAAATTTTTTAGGGCTTTGTAAAAAATCGATTAATTCTTTCACTTCTTCTTTTTCTTCATCTAAACCAGCAACATCAGAAAAAGTAAGAGAATTTTTATTTTCATTTAATTTAGCTTTATTTTTTCCAAAATCCATTGACTTACTAGCATTACCCATTTGTTTAGTAATAAACAGAAACAAAAATAGTCCTATTATTAAAAACGGAAGTACATTCATAACAAATAATAGTAAAGTGCTTGATTCCGGATCTTTCTGTGTTTCAATTTTTATTTTATTTTCTTCGTCTAAAGTTAAAATTTGACTCATTACTTCTTCGGCTAATGGAACTCTCATAAAGAAAGTTTCTCCTTCTTCATATCCTTTTAAAGTTCCAGATATTTCGTACACACTAGCTCTAACTTTAGGAGTAATATTTATTTCTTCTACATTTCCCTGTTCTGCTTCTTCAATAAACTTATCAAAACTAATATCATTAACTTTCATGCTAGCAAGACCAAAAAAGTATGATGTTAGTAATATTACAGTTAATAAAATTGCATAAGGTAATATATTCTTTTTCATTTTTTTCTTATTCATGATTTTCCTTTCTTTAACTATACTCTAGTATTATATCACATTTTTTTTCTTTTGTTTTATCTAAATTTGTTTTTTTTAAACCAGGAATCCAAACAATTATTCCTTGTGAATCGACTACAATTGGCCAACTATTTCTTTCCTCAATCGATATTTTTTCATCAATGAAAATATCTTTAATTTTTCTTCTACCATCCATACCTTTGATATTTAGGCTATCACCATCTAATCTATTTCTCACAAATAATGGCAATTCTACATCTGAATAATTCAAATATGTAACAAAATTATTTTCCAATTCAGAACTTTTAACTTTCTTGATTTTTTTACCATTAGGCAATATTATTTCATTTTCTATTTCATATTTATATTTATATTTTATTTTTTTCTCACTACTATTATCTTTTTTTATATATATATAATCATACTCTCTAAAAAAACAATAATCATCTGGTAAATTTATTTTAATATTAGGTTGAAGATTTTTAATGACTTGAAATATTGAATTCAAATGACGCTCTCCTAATTTATTTAATAAAACAGGGTTTATATCTTTTACATACTCAATAACAATTGATTCTATCACAATTTGCTCTTCCTGCTTTATTGAAGAAATTTTAATTTTACCATTCTCTAAATTTTGTTTATAAATAGACTTAACAATTTTTTGAAAATAATCATCTGATTTTTTTAGTCTTTCGCTATATTTCAAAAATCTTTCTACTGCGTTTGAATTTTCTTTTTTTAACTCAGGTAATATTTTTTTTCTAATTCTATTTCTTTTATAATTATCTTTTTCATTAGATTGATCAGTAACATAGCTTATATTATATTTGTTAGCATACTCAATTATTGTTTCCTTATCAACATAAATAAAAGGACGATAAATTATATAAAATTTTCTGGCATCTCTTTTTTGAAAACCAGCATATCCATTTAAAGATGAACCTCTTAAAATTTTCATCAAAATTGTCTCAATCAAATCATCACCATGATGAGCTGTAAATAAAGCGTTTGAATTATATTTTAATAATAGTTTTTCGAAAAAATTATATCTTTGATTTCTAGCATCAGCTTGAAAATTTTCTCCACTATATTTTTTTATTAAAAATTCCTCATATATAATATTGTTTTTTTTACAAAAATTTTGCACAAAAATTGCTTCTTTTTCACTTTCTTTTCTCACGTTATGGTTAACATGCGCACAAACTATTTCTACTTTAAGTTTAGATTTAATGTTGTTCAGTATGTTTAGTAAAACCATCGAGTCTACTCCGCCACTTACAGCTACAACAATATTATTGCACGATATATTTAATTCGTCTAATTCTGCAATCACTTTCTTCATGCCCCACCTACCAATCTATTTTAGTAAAATTATTTTTAATTAATATATTATTTATTTGTGAAAATGGTTTTGAACCTAAAAATCCTCTGTATGCTGACAACGGGGATGGATGACTACTTTCAATTATATAGTGTATATTAGTATTAATTAATATTTTTTTCTTTTTTGCATTATTTCCCCACAAAACAAATATTATAGGTTTAGAATTACAATTTAATTTTTTTATAATAGTATCTGTAAACCTTTCCCATTCTAAATATTGATGAGATAGCGGTTTGTTTCTTTCAACTGTCAATAGAGAATTTAGTAACAATACTCCTTGTTTATTCCAATCTGTCAAATCATTATCAACTCTCTCAATATTTAAATCATTTTTCAATTCTTTAAATATATTTACTAATGAAGGTGGTCTAACTACATTGTTAGAAACTGAAAATGACATTCCATTAGCTTGATTTTCACCATGATAAGGATCTTGTCCTATTATAACTACTTTAACTTCATCCGGTTCAACATTTTTAAAAGTTGCAAATATGTTATCAAAAGTTGGATAAATTGTATCACTTTTGTATTTTTCAACAACTTCTTGCATTAACAATTTAAAATATTCTTTTGAAAACTCATCTTCTAAATAATTATCCCATTTTTTATTTATATACATATTATCACCATTAAAATTAATATACCACAAAATCCATGTTGTTAAAACGATTATTTTAATTTATCTCGCATCGAATACAAAGTAGGAACATTTATTAAAATTAATAATAATAGTAACATATCAGCTATTGTCCATAAAACTTCAGGACTAAAGTATATGCCAAATACAATAGCAAATAAAATTATAAATATCAATATATATTTTATATAATACCCTTTTTTCTCTAATAAAAAATTAAGAGCAGTTTCACCGTAACTATAACTTGTTAATATTGTAGAAAACGAAAAAAAGAAAACAATAACTATTAACAAATAGCTCCCAACAGAAGAAAAATGATGTACAAAAGATAAATCTAACATTTCAATTCCATTAGCATTTTCTACTAACGATATATCTGTACCACTAAGTAAAATTATAAACGCTGTTACTGTGCATATTATAATTCCACTAACATACATACCAAACACTTGTAGTAAAGCGTTTCCTTTTGCATTTGTTGAAGTAGTAATACTACTAGCTATACTTCCGGTACCTACACCTGATTCGACACAAAAAAAACCTCTTTGTATACCAATAATCATAGTAGGTAAAAAGGAAGCTGTAATTGATTTAAAATTAAACGCATCCTTAATTATAAATTCTAAAATATTTAATGATGTAATAAAATTACTAGCTATTACAAAAACTCCTAAAGATATATATATTACACCCATTATTGGAACTATGACATTTAAATATTTAGTTATTTTTAAAATCCCGCCAAACAATATATAGGATGTTAATGTTAATAATGTAATACAAATTAAATTATTACTTATCAGGAATTTATCACTTACAATAACATTGATAGTATTAGCTTGTATCGAAACAAACGCCATTACATAAGTTATTAATATTAATAAAGCATATATATAATTTATTTTAAATTTTAAAATTTTTTTCTTAATATAGTAAAAAGGCCCACCACCTTCTTTATGTTTATATATAATCCCAAAATATGTTTCTGCATAAGTTAACGGTGCTGAAATTAAACAAATTATCCACATCCAAAAAATAGTGCCTATTCCACCATACATCATGGCCAACGATACTCCAGCCAAACTACCAACCCCTATTTTGCCTGCTAGTGTTAACATCAAACTAGAAAAAGGTGTGATTTTACAATTTTCTTTTTTTAATGTTTTTATGTTTTTATACATTAAAATAGGATTCATGTGAATAAATCCTATTTTTAAAGCTATTTTAATACTAGCATATAAACAAATTAAGATTGTAAAAAGCCACATTAAATTTTTGATTTCCATCGATATCACCCATATATTATATTAATCAAAAAAAATAAGTATTCACTTATTTTAAATTGTTAGCTATATCTACAAAAATTTCAATTGGCAACTGTTCTGCTCTTACACTTAAATTATAACCATATTTTATTAACACTGTTTCTATAATTTCAAGATTATATTCTTTTAAATTGTTTTTTATAGTTTTCCTTTTTTGTTTAAAACTATCCCTTACTAATTTAAAAAAAATATCTTTATTTTTTAAATCATAATTTTCTGTTTTTCTTTCAAATGCTACAACTATACTATCTACTCTCGGTTTTGGAATAAATATATGTTTACTAACATCTAATAACTTTTTCACATCATAATACAAATTCAGATATATTGAAAGTGAACCATAATCTTTTGAGCCTGGTTTTGCTTTGAATCTATCTCCAACTTCTTTTTGAACCATAACAACAATTTTATCAACAAAAGATTCTTCAATTAATTTAACAATTATAGGTGTCGTTATATAATATGGCAGATTTGCAACTACATATAATTTTTCATATTCATATTTTTCCAAATCTTTATTTAAATTTACCTTTAAAAAGTCTTCAAATATAATTTCCACATTATCTAAATTTTTGATATTATTTTTTAGCAAACCTTCTACCGACGTATCTACTTCATAGCATAAAACATTTTTTGCTTTTAATCCTAATTTGTATGTTAAAGAACCAGCCCCTGGACCAATTTCAACAACCATAGTTTCTTTATCTATTTCAGACTTATTAACAATAGAATCTATAATATTTTCATCAACAATAAAATTTTGTCCAAATTTTTTCTTCAAAACAAACTCATTTTTTTTCATATTATTTTGCATTTCTTTAGGAGAATATTTCATAAATCACTTCTTTTCTTTTAATATTTTAACAAAAGATATTTTCTTTTGCAATAATAGAATTTATAACTCTATATCATACTGGTTAAGTGCATTTTGAAAAAGTATTTGTTCCACTTCTTCTTTTTCCATATTTTTAATTTTACTAATTGCTTCAACTACATATCTAACATTGTATGGTTCATTTCTTTTACCACGATGTGGTTCAGGTGTTAAATAAGGACTATCTGTCTCACTTAAAATATTTTTTATATCAATTTTTTCGATCACATCTTTTAATTTTTTACTATTTTTAAATGTTACAACACCACTGATTCCAAATTTCACTCCTAATTGCTGTAATTTTAAAGCACTTTCAGATGAATAACTGTAACAATGAAAAGTTATTTTATTTTTATCATTACAATATTCTTTAATTATATTATAAGTATCTTCAAATGCATCTCTACTATGAACAACTATAGCTTTATTATATTTATTGGCCAAATTGATTTGTTTAATAAAATATTTTTTTTGTAAATTTTTGTCAAAGTCATCATAGTGATAATCAAGCCCGATTTCTCCTACAGCAACTATTTTTTTATTTGAAATATTTTTTTCTATATATTCTAAATCATTTTCAATATTTTCAGTAATACAATTAGGATGTATTCCTATCATACCATAAATATTTTTTTTACTATTTATCAATTGAATTACTTCATTATTACTAGTTGAATCACTACCACTTGCTATCATAATATTATTTTCCATTTTTTCAATTATTTCATCTACATTACTATATTCATTATTGTCTAAATGACAATGTGTATCTATATACATTATAATCACCAAAAAAAATATACCACAAAAAGTATATTTTTCCTAATTAAATAATTTTTCTTCTTTTAATTTTTCTCTTTTCATTTTGAAATGATATTTCAAGCAAAGAGATATTACTGTTATAAGATATACAACATTAAGCATACTAAAGTTTACTATACTACAAAGCACTACTAACATCCCTACAACAATTACTGGCTGTGGTCCCATCGTTGGTACGTCTCTGATTTCTGTAGTCATATTTTCTCCTTTTCTCTAGTTGTACTACACAATAAATATATCATACTAATTTATAAACAAAAAGTGCAAAAAAACTCTTTTTACACTTTTTTACATTTTAATTGTTTGAAATTTCTAATAATTTTTTTTCTTTATCTATTCTTATAAATAGTGGTCTTGGTGTTGATACTTCTATATCCGAACTAACAATAAATTTTTCTATAGAATTATAATCAATTAAATTTGTATTTAATTGATTGAATATTTCAGTACTTCTATCCGGCAAAAACGCTTGTAGTAATACTGCATTATGTCTTATACTTTCATATAAAATATATAAAACATTATTAAGTCTTGTTTTATCCTCTTCTTTAGCTAATATCCATGGCGTTGTTTCATCAATATATTTGTTGCATCTTCTTAAATTATTAATTATTTCTTCTAAAGCATCTGCTACTCTATAAGAATTCATTAATTCTGAAATATTTGCTTTTATATTTAAAGTTTTATCAATTAATTCTTGATCAATTTTTTCTATTTTAGATATAGGCATAAGCTTGCCATCAAAATATTTATTTATCATACTAATAGTTCTATTAACTAAATTTCCAAGAACATTTGCTAAATCAGAGTTTATTCTTTCAATCAATAACTCATGCGTTATAATACCATCACTGCTATATGGTATTTCATGTAACATATAGTATCTAACAGCATCTACGCCAAATAAATTTACTAAATCATCAGCATATATAACATTTCCTTTTGATTTGCTCATTTTATCATTACCTGATAAAACCCATGGATGTCCAAATATTTGTTTCGGCATATCTAAACCTAGTGCTTTTAACATAACTGGCCAATATATAGTGTGAAATCTCAAAATATCTTTTCCAATCAGATGTAAATCTGCTGGCCAATATTTATCAAATTTTTCACTATTAGCATCATTTACTTGATAACCCAAGAAAGTTATATAATTACTAAGTGCATCAATCCAAACATAAACTACATGGTTTTCATCAAAATCAACCGGGATTCCCCATTTGAAAGAAGTTCTAGATACACAAAGATCTTGCAATCCAGGTTTTATAAAATTATTAATAATTTCATTTTTTCTACTTTCAGGCTTGATGAAGTCTGGATTTTCATTTATATATTTTTCTAACCACTCTGAATATTTACTTAATTTCAAAAAATAAGCTTCCTCACTAGTTTTATGAACTTCAGCACCACAATCGGGACACTTACCATCAACTAATTGTGCTTCTGTAAAAAAAGATTCACACGGAGTACAATATAATCCTTCATATTGTCCTTTATATATATCACCTTGTTCATAAAGTTTTTTAAATATTTTTTGTACTTGCAATTTATGATTTTTATCAGTAGTTCTAATAAACTGATCATAACTTGTATTCATAATGTCGAATATTTCTTTTACTTCGTTTGCTATTTTATCTACATGATCTTGTGGTGTAATAGAAGCTTCCATTGCTTTTAATTCGATTTTTTCACCATGCTCATCTGTTCCAGTTTGAAAATAAACATCATATCCTAATAATCTTTTATATCTTGCAATAGCGTCTGCTAAAACTATTTCATACGTATTACCTACATGAGGTTTAGAAGAAGTATATGCTATTGCAGTTGAAATGTAATATTTTTCATTCATTTTTAATCACCGAGTCAATTATATCATAAGTAAATAAAAGAAAAAAGATATATAATCAATCTTTTATAGTTGTATATAATTTTCTACTATTTTAACTAATATATTTAGCATTTCAATTTCTTTTTTATAATTATTATCCCTATTTAATATTAAAACTATACTACCATATAAGTCTCCGTTAATTATAATAGGTTTAATTATACCTTTTTCTATAATAAAGTTGTCAGTAATTTGAAGTTTTTCTTTTTCAATTATAAATGTTTTTCTTTCATTTATTATTTTATAAAATTTTTTTTCTAACAAATCACTATTATTCAATATATTGTTACCTCTTATTACTTCATATGTATTAGTTATTATAATACTACAATATCTCGAAGCAGTTTTATAAATAGCTTCTATAATTTTTTCGAAATTAGTTAAGCTAGAATATTTCTTTATACTTATAGTATCATCTTCAACTAATATTTCCACTTCTTCACCATTATTAATATGTTGAACATCTCTAATTTCTTTTGGGATTACTAATCTACCTAGATGATCTATTTTTCTAATAATTCCTCGACTTTTCATATTTCACCTTCTTTTGTTATTTTGATATTTTTTTTACTAAATATACATAATGAGTAAAAATTAGTTAATTCTACGATTATTGCAATATTTATTATATGTGTTATAATTATTTCGCACTATGTTTTAGGAGGTTTAATATGGAAAAAACATTAATATTCGGACATCGAAACCCAGATACAGATTCTGTTACTGCCGCGATTACTTTGTCCTATTTAAAAAATAAATTAGGTATGTCATCGGAACCACGTGTTCTAGGGGATTTAAGTAGTGAAACAAAGTTCGTTTTAGATTATTTTAAAGTAGATTATCCTAAATATTTAAATGATACTAAATTACAAATAAAAGATTTAAACTATACTATTAATTTTTTCGTTAACGAGAACGAATCATTACAAGAAGCATTTAATTTGATGGATACTTATAAAATTTCGACTATTCCTGTAGTAAATAATAATGAACAATTACAAGGGATTTTATCTATTAAAAGTATTGCTAGAAAAATGATTGCTGGAGATTTTCAAACTATTAATTCTTCATATAATAATATTTTAGATATCATTGAAGGAACTGAAATTTTGAAGTTTTCAGATGAAATAAGTGGTAAATCTCTTTCAGCATCTTATAGAACTGATACTTTTATTAATACCATTGAACTTGATAATGATCATATTCTGATTGTTGGAGATCGTCATAACATTATTGAACACGCTGTTAAAAGTGGAATACAGTTATTAATTATTTCTGGTAGTGGGTTTATTAAAGAAGAACATTTAGAAATTGCTAGAAAAAACAAAGTATCTGTTATCAAAAGTGATATGAGAAGTCTTAATGTAGCTCAAAAATTAGTACTGAGTAATTACGTGAAAGATATTATGGAAACTGAAAATGTTATAACTACTAAAATAGAAGATAATGTAAATGACTTTATTGAATTAGTAAAAAAACACAAATACACTAATTATCCCATTTGTGACTCAAATAACAAATATTTAGGTTATATAACATCAGCTGATGTGAATGATAAAAAAGCTAAAAAAGTAATTTTAGTAGATCATAATGAAGCTGAACAAAGTGTAGAAGGATTAGAAGAAGCTGAAATATTAGAAATAATCGATCATCATAAAATAGGAAGTTTAAAAACTAATCTACCTATTAACTTTAGAAATGTTCCTGTCGGAAGCACAAATACTATAATATATTCAATGTATAAAGAAAATAACATTGAAATTACTAAGGAAATGGCCGGTTTAATGCTTTCTGCTATTATATCAGATACACTCTTATTAAAATCACCAACAACTACTATTGTCGATAAAAATGCAATTATAGAACTTTCTAAAATTGCTGAAGTTGATTATGAAAATTATGGTTTAGAAATGTTTAAAGCTAGTTCATCATTAGATGGTAAATCACTAGATGATATTTTATATTCTGATTTCAAAAATTTCTTAATAAACGATAATAAAGTAGGAGTTGGGCAAATACTTACATTAGATATAGATTCGTTATTAAATAAAAAAGGCGAATTAATTACATTACTGAATCATACAGCAAGTAATAAAGAGTATAATACTATTGCACTATTTGTAACAGATATTATAAAAAATGGATCTTATGTTTTTTATTCTGACAATTCTAAGAAAATTTTAGAAGACTCATTCAATATAGAATTAAATCAAGGAACATATATAGATGGATGTGTATCTAGAAAAAAACAAATTATACCTAATATTATGCATAATTTAGAAAAATAAAAGAATTCATTAAATGAATTCTTTTTTATTCGACTTTTCTATTATTTTTAACAAATCAATTAAATAATAAATAAAATGTTTTTCTAAGTCACTATAATTTAAAGTAATTGTTAATTTTTTTAATTTTAATCCAAACTTAAAATTAGTACATATATCTAAACTATCCATAAATAATTTTTCTCCATCTATATTATTTGTTAATGATATAGGCAAGGTAATTATTATATTCTTATTTATGTTTACTACATCTTTTATTTTTAATTTATTTGCTAATTTTTCAAACCACTCTTCATGCATATATATAATCATGTTTTCATCCATTTTACCAAAGCGATCTTCTATTTCTAATTTAACAGCATTTAAAGTTTCTGAAGATGATATTGAATTAATTGCTTTATGAATATATATTTTCAAATCTTCATCATCTATATAATCATTTTTTATTGCTGTCGCAACTTCTAGCAATGGTTGGCTTGTTTCTTCTTCGACATCTGCATTTATCCCTTTTAATCTATTTATTTCATCATTAAGCATTTTCATAAATAATTCTATTCCAACACTATCGACAAAACCAGCTTGCTCACTACCCAATATATCACCTGCTCCTCTAAGTGATAAATCACGCATAGCTATATTAAATCCACTACCTAATTCAGTAAATTCTTTTATTACATTTAATCTCTTTTGAGCAATATCAGAAAGAATTTTGCCTGGTTTATACATTAAGTAACAATATGCCACCTTGTCAGATCTTCCTACTCTTCCTCTAAGTTGATATAATTGTGCCAATCCAAATCTATTAGCTTCATCAATTATTAATGTATTTACATTAGCTATATCAATTCCTGTTTCAATTATAGTTGTACATATTAATATGTCATAATTATAATTTTTAAAATTAATCATTACATCTTCTAAATCATTTTTTTGCATTTGTCCATGTGCAGTAACTATCCTAGCTTCTGGCACCAACTGTTTTATTTCACTAGCAAAACTTTCTAACGATGAAACATTATTATGTAATATAAAAATCTGTCCCTTTCTTGATAATTCTTTATATATAGCATCTTTAATCAATACATTATTTTTTGCCATAACATAAGTTTGAACCGGATATCTATTAGTAGGAGGTGTTTCTATTAATGATAAATTTCTAATTCCTGTAAGAGACATTTGCAATGTTCTTGGAATGGGTGTAGCTGATAATGTTAAAACATCAATATTCTGCTTTAAATCTTTTATTTTTTCCTTATGAGTTACTCCAAATCTTTGTTCTTCATCTACAACTAACAATCCTAAATCCTTAAATTCTATATCTTTACTCAGTATTCTATGAGTACCTATTATAAAATCAATAGCACCACTTTTTAACGCCTTTTTAACATCTTCTAATTTTTTCTTAGTGATAAAGCGATTTAATATTTCAACTCTACAACCAAACATTTCAAATCGTTTTACTGCATTTTCATAATGTTGTTGAGATAAAATTGTAGTTGGACATAACATAGCTACCTGTTTTCCACTCATAATGGCTTTAAATATACTTCTAAAAGCTATTTCAGTCTTTCCAAAACCTACATCTCCACATAATAACCTATCCATCGGAACATTTCTTTCCATATCACTCTTAATTTCGGCGATAACTTTTAATTGATCATCAGTTTCTTGATATCCAAATTGATTTTCAAATATTATCTGTTCCTCAGTATCCGGTAAAAAAGCAAAACCACTACTTGCTTCTCTCTTTGCATATAAACTTAAAAGATTTAAAGCCATATTTTCTATTCTAGTTTTTACTCTAGCCTTAGTTTTTGCCCATTCACTCGTCTTTAAACTATTAATTTTTACATATTGTCCTTCATCAGTACTATATTTAGATATAAAATCTATTTTTTCTACAGGAATATATAATTTATCATTCCCCTTATAACTTATAGTAATATAATCTCTTTCAAAACCATTTTTTAATAACGTTTTTATACCTAGATATTGTCCGATTCCATACATATAGTGAACAACATAATCACCGTTATTTAATTTTGATAAATTTTTAATTTTTGTACCTATTTTGAAATTAGACTTATATTTAGAATTAGAATTACTTTTAAAAATTTCATTAGATGATATTACTACTAAATTATCTAAAATATATCCTTGTTCTATTTTTTTAACTACCAAATTAATCTTGTTGTCTATAATTTTATTTTCATTAGTCATAATTAAATTACTATTTTCTAAATAATCAATAATTTTATTCGCTTGATATATATCATTAACACAAATAATTACTTTTTTCTTTAAAAGCAACTTATTTAACTTATTATTAATTGTGTCTTTTTTCAAATTATAAAATTCAATATTACTTGTCTTAAATTCGATTGAATCTACAGAATTTGTAGTACGAAAATCAGCAAAATTTTTATATTTTGACGGAATATTAAGGTCATGCATAAAACTCTCTTTATTTAAATTATTACTAATAGAAAATTGAGATATTTCTTCATATAATTGTTCATATACAATTTTAATATCTTCAATATTATTAAATATAATTTCAGGATCATTCATATACTTTTCTATATTATAAACATCAGTATATTTCACAATATTTCTGTGTTTAGTAAAATCTATATTATTATATTCAGTTAATAAAAATTCATTATTTGGAAATATAGTAAATTCATTTATTTCTTTTATGGAACGTTGTGTATTTACATCAATTAAACGTATTGAATCAATTGTATCTCCCCAAAATTCTATTCTAACTGGATTAGTTGTAGAAGGAGAAAATATATCTATAACAAAACCTCTTATTGCTACATCACCAGTCTTATTAACTATACTTTCTTTTGAATAGCCAATATTTATTAGCTGTTGCTTTAATTTTGCTAAATCATATTCATTATCTTTTTTTATATTTATAATATTTTTAGTAAAAACATTTGGTGATGGTAAATATCGTAAATAGCCAGTTAAATTAGTTATTATAATAGCTGGTTCGTTGTTAGTTTCTATATTTATTAAAGTTTCTAATCGATTAATTTTAAATTCTGGAGATATTGCCAAAGCTTCTGACACTAGAAAGTCATCCATTGGAAACAAATAGACATTATCAGTATAATTAATTAAAGAATTATAAATTTTATTAGCTTCATAAACTGATTTGGTTATAAATAATATATTGTTTTTTTTATTTTTATTGAGTTCATAAATGTATTTTGCTTTTAATTCATCATTCAAACCAAGTATCTCATTATAATTAAAATATTCATCAAATAAATTCATATTATACCTCCTTCCAACAACAAAAATGATACTTTAGTATCATTTGCTTATTGTTTTTTATTATACTTATTCATAAGATTATTAAATGTTAATTCAAAATAATCCTCGACTGCTTCACTTGCTGTAACCAGCACTCTTTCCAATTCTTCTTTTTCTGAAGAATTGAATTTGGAAAGTACATATTTTTTTGTTTCAATGTGCTTATTTTTAGAAATACCAATTTTTAATCTTTTATAATTTCTTGTTTTCATATTTTTTTCTATGTCTTTTAATCCATTATGACCAGCACTACTTCCATTTTCTTTTAATTTTATAGAACCAAAATTTATATCCATATCATCGTATATAACTAAAATATTTTCAAAATCTATTTTAAAATAATCGATATATTTC
Organism: uncultured Muribaculaceae bacterium; assembly: GCA_964370575.1. Lineage (GTDB taxonomy): Bacteria > Bacillota_I > Bacilli_A > RF39 > UBA660 > MGBC107952. The sequence goes on from CAYJJT010000020.1 coordinate 15,159, forward strand.
TTTATAACTTCACCAGACAAATTCATATATTTTTGCGGTTTCAATAAAATAACTTTTTTATCTTTAATCATAACTTGATTATATAATCCTTGATATTTTTCTTTTGATATATCAACACCATATTTCATTGCCAATTTATCAATACACATGAATCCTACATTGTGGCGTGTATTTTCATATTCTTTTCCAGGATTTCCCAATCCAACTATTAAATTCATACTACAC
>CAYJJT010000021.1:0-15288 GCA_964370575.1 uncultured Muribaculaceae bacterium
TTTTCAGATAAATCATAAGTATAAATGATAGGCATTTCTTCTATATACTCAAATACTAATTTATCATAATCATGAATATTACCTACAATATTATAGAAATCTTCTGATGAAACAAAATCACTTTTTTCATAAATAATTTCAACCTTAACTTCGCATTCATCTTCATTAGTTTTATCAACATTAACTTGTTTGTCGTTAAAACTTTTAGTAAAGCAATAACCAGAATCGTAAATAGCAATACTAACTTCTCCTTCAAAGTTAAGCATTACTTCTTTTTTATTACTAGTAGAACCAATTTTTTCTTTATCCATAATTATATCTTCATAAATATTAGTATTATAAGTTATCATATAAGAGTCATCAGTCTCATCTTTAGCATAATAGTTTTCAGTAGCGTCTACTAATCTTTCAGCTGATACTTTTAAAGTTTCTCTTCTAGAGTTTTCAATAGTATTTCCTACTACTGGTACAACTACAATAGCAATTAAGGATATTATTATTATAACTGCCATTAATTCAATCAAAGTAAATCCATTTTTTTTCATAAAACACCTCTTCTATTTTATATAATTAGTATATCATAATTTATATTATAAAAAAAAGAAGTTTACACTTCTTATATAATATCAATCATGATATTAGGATTTTTTAATACTTCAATTAATTTATCTATCTCTTTTTTAGTATTATAAAAATATAAACTAATTCTTACAGTATTTTTTGTTTGAATTTCATCTTTCAATATTTTCGCACAGTGTGAACCACTTCTGACACATATATTATGTTTATTTAAATATATTGCTAAATCTTGAGGGAATATCCCTTCATAATTTAGAGCTATATTGCACTATCACTATAATTATTATAAACAATAATTTTATCTATTTCCTTTAATCTTGTCACTAAATATTCTTTCAATTCTTTTTCATATGCTTCTATTTTATCCATACCGATAGAATTTAAATATTTAATAGTTTCACCATATCCTATTATACTTGCTACATTTGGAGTACCAGCTTCAAATCTTTTAGGTATATTACTGTATATACGAACTCCATCATTTGTAAAAGAAGAATTCATTCCTCCTCCATATATTATGGGTTGCATATCATTAAGCAAATTTTCTTTTCCATAAATAATTCCAAGTCCGGTTGGACCACACATTTTATGGGCTGAAAATACTAAGAAATCAATATCTATATCTAATACATCTGTTTTACTATGGGCAATACTTTGAGATGCATCTGCTAAAACTAAAATGTCATTTTCATGTGCTAATTTTACTATTTCTTTAATAGGTCTATAATCACCAACTACATTAGTGATTATAGCAAGAGAAATAACTTTTGTTTTATTAGTTAGAACCTTTTTTAAATTATCAATAGTCACTTTAAAATTATCATCTAAATCAATATATTTAATTTCAATACCAAGATTATCTTTAAGTTCAAACCAAGGTAAAATATTTGAGGCATGTTCACTTCTAGTAAGAATAACTTCATCACCTTTACTTAAATTATTAGCAAAATAACCAAATATAACTTTGTTTAAAGAGTCAGTAGCCCCACTTGTGAATACTACTTGATGTGAACTAGGACTATTTATAAAATCACTTACTAATGATCTAGTTAACTCACATTTAGCGTCAACTTTAACACTAATATCATAATCTCCACGATAAGCATTAGCACTATAATTAGTATAATAGTCTGTAATAGAGTCAATCATAACTTGTGGTTTTAAAGTTGTGGCACCATTGTCAAAATATATAATATTATTTCTTAACATTGGAAAATCTTCACGATTCATATTATCACCTCCAATATTTATTTATCGTTTTATCTATTTCATCTTTTATAATTTCACTATTAACTAAACTAGCTAAGAATCCCTTAGTTAATAAAGTATTAGTTTCTTCTAAACTAATTCCTCGACTTTGTAAATAAAATATTTCTTCATCACTAAACTTACCTATAAAAGCATTATGATTAGCTTCAACATCATATTCATCTACTATAAATGTAGGAGTGATTTTATTCTTACCATTATTTATATTAATAATACGATTATTTTCATTACTAACACAACCTTTTTTACCACTAGGTATTATACCTGTTGTATTAAATGTAATTTCTCCATCATCTATAGTTAAACCATGATTAGTAACATTACTAAATGTATTTTTATAATTATGATTTAAAATAATATCATATTTTTCTTTAGTACATGCGATAGTCTTTATTAATAAATTATATGAAGCAAACTCTCCATTTAAATTTACAATATCATATTCATGGCCTTTCTCACTATTTATAAATCTTTCTATATTTATATTAGAGTTTTCAAATATATTATATATATATTGTAATTTAATTTTAGTTCCTTTTCTTTTTTCAATTAATTTAAAACTTACATTTTCTTTAACATTAAAAGTAATATTCATTTTACTTTTTTCATTAACTTCATGATTGATTAATAATGTTGTATCTTTAACTACATCTATTGTTAACTTTGATACTTTAAAAATACTTTCACAAGAATCACAATCTATTACTAAAGTATCATCTATATCTTTTTTAGAAATATTATCATTTACTATATATAGTTTATTCATTATTTAATTTTTCCTTTATAGCACACGACCCAATAGAAACAACTTTTTTATTATTTTTACTTTTATAATCTTTATATCCATTAGTTTCAATTTCTTTAACTAAATTAATATTTCCACTTTTAACAATTTTACCATCAACCATAATATGTACATAATCCGGTTTTATGTAATCAAGTAATCTTTGATAGTGTGTAACTATTAATATACCTGGTTTCTTTTCATTATGATATTCAGTAACATTTTCACCAACTGTTTTTAAACTATCAACATCTAAACCTGAATCAATTTCATCTAACATAATTAAGCTAGGTTTTAAAATACGCATTTGTAATATTTCATTTTTTTTACGTTCTCCACCAGAAAAACCAACATTAATAGCTCTATGTATCATATCTTTATTCATTTTTAATTTATCTACACTTTTATCAAGTTCATTTATAAATGGCATTAATTTAAAGTTTTCTTTATCCTTACTAGTTAGTGCCGAACGAAGAAAGTCAGCATTAGTTACTCCTTCAATTGAAGTTGGTAATTGCATTCCTAAGAACAATCCTAAGTGTGCTCTTTTATCTATTTCTAAATCTAGTATATTAATTCCTTTATACAAAATTTCTCCACTATTAACAGTGTAAGTAGGATCTCCCATAATAACTTTTGATAATGTTGATTTACCTGTCCCGTTAGGACCCATTATCGCATGTATTTCACCTTCATTTATAGTTAAAGAAAAATTATCTAAAATAACTTTATCGTTAATACTAGCAGTTAAATTTATTATTTCTAATTTATTCATATAATCATCTCCATTTACATTTTACCATAAGATACGATATTCTTGTATAAATTATATAATAATTATCAATATAATAAAGAATATTCGCAGATATTCACATGCAAGAATGATTTCATTCTTGTTTTTATTATATAAATATACTAAAATAGTAATAGAAAGAAGGTATATTATGGATTGTATATTTTGTAAAATAATTAAAGGGGAAATACAAGCTAAAGTAATATATGAAGACGATATAGTTATTAGTTTTTTAGATATTTTTCCAGATAGTAATGGACATTGCTTAATAATTCCTAAAGTTCATACACTAGATATTGTAACTATTGATGATGAAGTATTGTTACATATATTTAAAGTTGCAAAAAAAATAAAACACACACTAGAATGCAAACTTAATTGTGATGGATTAACATTTATTCAAAATAATGGTGATATTCAAGAAGTTAAACATTTTCATTTACATTTAAAACCATATTATAAAGATAAACAAGATATTAAAAACGTTGATGAAATATATAATTTAATAACAAAATAAGCTTAAGAAAATCTTAAGCTTTTTAGTTATCTAATAAATAGTTTTCTATATCATCTTTTTTAAAACCTTTTTGATATAATTTATTTTTAAGTTGATAGATTAATTCATTATCTTTATATTTTTTACTAAGTTTTGTCTTTAATTTATTAGCTTCCTTTGTAATATTATCATTACTAAAATTTATTCCTTCAAAACATTCTTCAATAATTTTTTTACTATATCCTAAAGTAATTAAATCACTTATAATCTTTTGTTTAATAACACTTTCAGAATATTTTTTATTTAATCGTAATTTCTTATTTATTAATTTTATTATAATATCTTTACGTTCGTTTTCATTTATAGCTTCTATATTATTTAATACTAACTCTTCACTTGCTCCATTTCTAATTAAATTATTTTTAATTTTATTTAAACCATCATTTGTAAAATTTATTTTATCAGCAATATAACTTTTAACATATAATTCTTCATTTATTAAATTAATACTAACTAATTTATCTACAATTTTATTAATTTCTTCTGCACTACATTCTAATCTTTTTAAGTACTTCTTAACCTCTAATTCACTGCGTACTTTTTTTACAGTATATTTTAAGGCTTTGTCATATTTTTCAAAATAATCATTTGCACTAACCATTTCTTCAATTAATTCTTCACTAATATCTTTTTTATATAAAACATTATAATCAATTATTATCTGTTCATGAAGTTTATAATCATTACCATTTATAGTTAATTTATATTTATCATTTGCTAGTTTTTTTAATTTCATTTAATTTTCCTCTCTGTATTAATTCTTCTATTAAATTTAATAAATTTATATTATCTTGTTCTGTTCTTTTTTTAGGCCCTTTTATTCTTACGTTCATATCTCTACTTTTTTTGTTTAAATATCTAGTCATTAGTAAAGAGTCTATATTAGTGTTTGTATATTCAAAACCTTTTGGATTAACTGCGATACACTTTTTAGTTAAACTTAATGCTGCAACTTCATAATCAGCACTAATTACCAAGTCATTTTCTTTAACAGAATTTATAATATATAAATCAGCACTATTATTACCCTTACTAACTGTAATAATATTACTATAATCACTATATAATTCATGAGTATGATCTTTAATTAATATACACTCTAACTTATATTTAATTGCTAGAAATTCAATTCTTTTTATAATGGGAGTTGCATCAGCATCTATTATTATTCGCATTATGATACCTCCTAAATAAATTATAACATATTAACATATAAAAAAAGAACATATTAAATATGTTCTTAAATTACTTATTGGTAGCGACGGAGGGATTCGAACCCACGACCCTTCGGGTATGAACCGAATGCTCTAGCCAACTGAGCTACATCGCCATTTCTTTAACAAGCAAATAAATTATATCAAACTATACTAATTTTGACAATACTTTTACATTAATTTATTTATAATATATAAAAAAACAAATCAATGATTTGTTTTTTGTATTAAATATTTTCTGAATATCTTTCAAAATGAGCTTGTGGGTGTACACATACAGGACACATTTTAGGAGCACTTTCTCCAAAATGAACATGTCCACAATTACGACAAATCCACATAACTGGTTCTTCACTATTAAATACTTTACCTTCTTTTAAATTAGCTAATAATTTATTATATCTATCTTCATGACGGTTTTCGATTTTTCCTACTTCATCAAATAAGAATGCTATGTGATCAAATCCTTCTGCACGAGCATCTGTTGCCATAGTAGCATACATATCTGTCCATTCGTAATTTTCACCAGCAGCAGCTGCAGCTAAATTTTCTTCAGTAGATAAAATATCTCCACCTTGTAGTAATTTAAACCACATTTTAGCATGTGCTTTTTCATTATGAGCTGTTTCTTCAAATATTGCAGCAATTTGCTCATATCCTTCTTTTTTTGCTTTACTAGCAAAATAATCATATTTATTTCTAGCTTGACTTTCTCCAGCAAAAGCTGTCATTAAGTTTTGTTCAGTTTTAGTTCCTTTTAAATTCATAATAATCCTCTTTCTAATTACTTACAATCTTCACATAATCCTTGTAATACAATATTATATGATTCTATTTTATAAGAATAATATTTTTCAATAGACTCTTTTATACCATCAATACTTTTATTATCAATATCAAACACTTTACCACATTTACTACAATACATATGTGAATGATCACATATATTAAAATCAAAATAATCTGAATCATTAGGTATTTCTATCTTTTTAATTAATCCATATTCAACTAGTGAATTTAAATTACGATAAACAGTTCCTAAACTTATATTATCTTGTTTCTCTCTTACTAAATTATAAACTTCATTAGCAGTTAAATGTGTTTTTTTATCTTTAATAGTATCAAGTATTAATGTCCTTTGTTTCGAATATCTCAAAATATCACCTCTTAAAGTAGTAACCATTACTACTTACAAATTAATTATACATCTATTAAATACATTTGTCAACTTAAAAATAGACTTAAAGTCTATTTCCAAATTTCATATTTAATTTTACTTTCATCATATTTATCATTGTCTTTTTTTATAAATTTAGGATAACCTAAACTTAAAATAGCATAAGCCTCATAATCTTCATTAATTTTAAATATATTACTAATTATCTTTGTTTCATTCTTATTTTTATCTAAACCTATCCAACAAGTTCCTATATTTAAATTAGTCGCTTTTAACATCATGTTTTGCATACAAGCAGCCATGTCTTGTTGATAAAAAGGACTTCCCAATTTAGCTACTAAAATAATTGCTTGATCACATTCTTTTAAAAATGCAGCATATTCTTTTTTTATTGATAATTCTGTTAAAATATTTTTATTTTTAACTATTATAAAATTCCATGGTTCACTATTAAATGATGATGGAGCATTCATACCAGCTTTAATAATACTTTTTATATCATCATTACTTATTTCTTTTTCTATATAATTACGACAACTTCTTCTACTATATATTTCTTGCATATATTCTCCTTTAGTTTATAATACTAGCAATACAATATGGATAATTAATTGATTCTATTTTAACTTTAACACTTTGTTTTAAATATTTATCTTTATCATTAACTTTTATTAATAAATAATTACCTGAGTGACCTATTAACATTTCGTTACGGTAAGTTTCTGGAATAAAATCTACTTCAGAACCAACAAATTTATTCATATATTCTATTTCTAATTGTTTACTTATTTCCATTATTTTTTTAACTCGTTCTTTTTTTATAGACTCATCTAAGTCTACTAATTTCGAAGATTCTGTTCCAACACGACTTGAATAAGGAAAAACATGAATATTACTAAATTTTATTGTTTTAATTGTTTCAACAGTTTCCAAAAATAATTCTTCAGTTTCTGTTGGATAACCAACAATTAAGTCTGTAGTTATAGACATATTTGGTCTTACACTACGTAATTCATTTATTTTAGATATAAATTCTTCTTTATTATATTTTCTATTCATATCTTTTAAAACTGTATTACTACCAGATTGTAATGGTATATGCATGTGATCTACTAAAATATTATTATTTTTTATTAATTTAATTATATCATCGGTAATTTCATTCATTTCTATAGAAGATATTCTTAATCTTTCTAAACCATTTATTTTAAGTATATCATTTAATAAATTATGGAAATTATAATTTTTTAAATCTTCCCCATAATGTCCTGTATGAATACCTGTTAAAACTATCTCAGAGTGTCCCATTTTAATCAATGATTTAATTTCTCCTATTACATCTAAAAAATGTTTACTTCTAATATTACCTCTACTATATGGAATTATACAATAACTACAAAAATTATTACATCCATCTTGTATTTTAACAAAAGCACGAGTACGATCAAAGTTTTTTAAAGACATTGATTCAAATGGTATATCCATAATATCTTCTACTTTAATAATTTGTTTATTAAAAGTTAAATAATCATTAATTAAATTAGGTATTAAATTTTTATATTTGTTTCCGATTATGATCGATATATCACTGTTAAGAGCTAACTCATCTGCTTTTATTTGAGACATACATCCTATTACTATTAATACTTGAGGTTTTTCTCTTGCTGCTTTATTTATTATTTTAAAGCTTTTCTTGTCAGCTGTATTAGTAACAGTACATGTATTAATAATAATCACATCAGAGTATTCTTTACTATCAACATTTACATAATTATTATCTTCCATATGTTCTTTAATAACATTGGATTCATATGTATTAACTTTACAGCCAAGTGTATATATTTTAAATTTCATTATTCCTCCTAAAATATAAAATAGGTCTAATGACCTATTCTAAGTTGTTTCTAAAATCTTTTAAAGCTTCTAAAAATTCTTTATTATTTTTAGTTTCTTCACTAATAGGATCAATATTTAATGCATCCTCCAATGAGATATCTTCAGCTTTTTTCAAGCTAACTTCCATATTATCAAAAGAAATTTTTTCTTTATCATGTTTATATTTATACTCATCCTTAAAATTAGGTACTTTAGGATAATTAGCTTCTGGTACTTCCATTTTTCCATAAATTGGTGAAATAAATTCATGCTTACTATTAGCACTTTTTAATCTATCTTCATGTTCTTTGATAATATCAGTTTCTTCTGCTATAGTAGTAATTTCTTCTTTATCCATTTTTTTAAGTGATTCAATTTCACTAATTTTTGTTGGAACATTTTCTTGTTCGTCTTCATATCTATTAACTTCTAATTCTAAAGAATCTGTTTCTTTTATAGTTTTTAATTCTTGATAGCTAATTACTGCTTTTTCTTCTTGTTCCTCTTCAAATGTACGAACCTTATTTGGATCATGATTATCTAAATTATCTTGCATTTGACGAAGTACTTTTTCTATTTCAGATAATTCTTCTTCTTCCTCTTCAACTATTTCCTCAATATCAATTCTTTCTGCTTCTGCATCTTCTTCTGTAATTTCTGGAAAAGTTAAATGTTCTTCTTTAGCATCAGGTAAAATATTATTGATAATATTTAGATCTTCCTCTAATTGTAATTCAGTTTTGTTTATTAATTGTTCTTTTTTAATACGCATATAATTAATAATTGACGCTCCAATTACTATCAATAGTAATAGTCCTATAACAATTAATATAATTAATTCAGTATTAGATATTGTTAGTAGTATCATATTATCACTCCATAAATTCATAGTTTATAACACTTAAGAAAAATATTGGTACTGTTTCTACACGCATAATATTTTTCCCTAGTCTTACTGGTGTAAAACCGTTAGCTAGTAAATATTCTTCTTCTTTATTAGTTAGACCACCTTCAGGACCAACAGCTATTAATATTTTATCACAATTTTCTCTTTCATGTAACAATTTTTTTAAATTAAAATTATTACTCACTGTACTACAAACTAGTTTCATACAATTAAATTCATTTAATTCTTTTATATCCATAATATTTCTTACTTTAGGAATAGTAATTCGCTTAGCTTGTTCACTTGCTTCCTTACTTATTTTATTCCATCTTATTAATTTTTTTTCTTCCTTAGTACTGTCTAATTTTACAATACTACGCTCTAATCTAATTGGTATAATTTCACTTACTCCAAGTTCTGTTGCCTTTTGAATAATCAAATCCATCTTTTGTTCTTTAAGTAGTGGTATACATAAAATAACTTCTGGTATTTTTTGTTCACTATTTTGAATTTCATTTATACTACTTGCAACCAAGTTATCATCAACTTTAATAAGTTTACATGCGTATGCTTTATTTTGATATACTACTTCAATCTTATCATTTTCTTTTAAACGCATAACTTTTGTAATATGGTATAAATCATCATTACTAATTATATAATTATTATTTTTTTTTATTTCACTAAAGTATCTTTGCATATTATCACCAAAAATATTATATATTAAATTAGATTTAAATACAATAAAACTACACTTATTAGTGTAGTTATTTATTTATCTTTTTGGATTATAAAAAATAGAAACTATTTTGGCAAATTTAAATAATATTATATTACCTTTATTAATCGCCAGTCCTTTACCTATTGCTTTACCACCAATAGTAAGAGCTGCGATAATACTAGTTACTAATAATGTAGTAAAAAATAAATTTACATTTAAATTAGTAGCTATTGAATTGGATACTATTATACCTGTTGAACCAGATATTACTCCACATATATCACCAATAACATCACAACAAAAAGTAGATACTTTATTAGCATTATTTTTAAATTTAATTGCTACTTTACTTCCTTTTACTTTTCTAGAACTCATTGAGTGAAATGGTTGTTCACTGGCAGCTGTAACGGCTACACCTACCATATCAAATAAGATACCAACAAATATAAATAAAATTAAGGCAAATATACTTATTATTAAACTAACATTTGGTAATATTGTTTCACTTGCAAATGAGAATATAAATGATATTATCATTGCTATAATAGTTATTTTAACAATCCAAACAAAATTTGAACTTTCTTTTTTTATTTTCTTTTTCAATTTTTTTCTAGTTTTATTTTTATCTTCCACTTATGTCTCCTTAAAAATTTATAATGGCTACCTTAGTAGTAAACTTTGCGCCTTAAGGTCAAGTAGGATTTCCCTTGTTCTTACTATCCGTTACCAAATAAGCGGTTCCCCTTTAAAAGAACAAATATAATGTCACCATATATATGACTTGATTACCACTTAGAACACACCACAATCCCACTAAGATATACACTCTAGGAGTTTTCCTCAACAACCATTTATTATTAATTCTCTTTTGCAACAACAATTTCAATTTGCAATAGTATAAAATAATTGGCCATCTACTTTATACTTGATCAAATATTCCAAGTTATCACTCAAGACAAGCTACACTACTCATAAGTTTCCCTACAAAGCAGGTTCTAATCTAATTCGTCATAAGTCATAAACAATAATTTACTTATTGAAGTACGCTTACGACAATATTAGGTCTCCATGAATGATGGGTCGATTGCGTATGCCATTACGGTCGCCCAGCATTCTAACCTTCCAGCACCCACCCCAAACTGGGCGTAAGAAGCAGGCACAAGAAGTTTCACAGGTATGCTCTTTAACGGTAATTTATCCCCGTCTTCATAATAAATTAAATTGACTAGAATAATGCGCCATTCAAATTTATAAAATTAATTATATCATAATAATATTTTATTGTACACTTTTGCTTTTAGTTAGTACCTTTGAATTATTTTTAACATAATTATTTACTGGAGTACATATTATTTTTAAATCATTAAAATTTATATAGCTAATATTAAATTCTGCTTGTTTACCATACACTAGCGGTTCATAATCTTGATGAATATATCTTCTAGCTTCTTTATCATAATAATATTCAGATAATTCATTACTACTTATTCTTGCAGATATACCATTTAGAAATTTAATTTTTATTCCATTATTATTAACTTCTACTATTTTAGCTAATAAATCATTATTAACCTCTTCTTTCATATAATAACAAGAATATAATTTTTCAACTGCTTTTTCACAATTATTTGATTTAATTTCACGTTCACTACATTTTTTTAAATCACTTTCATAACTATCCATTAAAATATAATCTAATTTTTCATTGTTGTTTAATTTAATTATTTCTTTAATTTGTCTATGAGCAATAATATCAGGATATCTTCTAATCGGAGATGTGAAATGTGAATATTTATCAACATTAAGTGCAAAATGTCCAAGTTCTTCTAATGTGTAGTAAGCTTTTGAAAATGCTTTTACTAATTCATTAGATACTAATTCTTCATGTTCTGTATTTACTGCTTGTAGTAAAATTTGACTAATAACTTGATGATTTATCTTATTATTAAATTTAGGAAATTCAAAATCATATCCTAATTTATTTATATTATTTATTGCATCAATTAAAGCATAGTCACTGGCAGCTTTATGAACACGATATGGAGTTGGTAAATTATAACCCGATATAAATTTAGCGACTTCAACATTTGTAATTATCATAAAATTTTTAATTATATTTTCCGAATCACCACATTCTCTTTTACTAATACCTATTGGGTAACCTTCAGAGTTAAAACTAAACTTTATTTCATCACTATACATTTGAACACTACCATTAATTTTAGACTTATCCTCCAAAATATTAGATAACTGCTGCATTAAGTTAAGATTTTCCTTATATTTTTTATACCCTCTTACATACTTGTTAGCTAAAACATCATTTACTTCATCGTACGTCATCTTCTTATTCGATTTTATAATACTGGGATAAATATTAGTATTATTAACATTACCATTTTTATCAATAAGCATTTCTACAGTTATAGTCAATCTTTTTTCATTTGGTTGCAAAGAACATAATTTATTAGATAATATTTCAGGTAACATTGGTATAACTTTATTTCCTAAATAAGTACTTGTACCTTTATTTTTAGCATCTATATCTAATGGTGAAAATTCTTTAACATAATTTGTAACATCTGCAATATGTACAGATAATAAATATTTATCATTATCAATAAGTTTAATACTAACTGCATCATCGATGTCCTTTGTGTCTTTACCATCAATTGTAAATATTAATTCACTAGTTAAATCTTTTCTATCTTCGCTATTTTTTATACCTATTTCTTTTAATAATTTTGCTTGATACAAAGATTCTTTACTAAATTCATTATCAATATTATTATTTATTAATATCTGGTTAATTTTAAGTTCAATATCATTTTTTACTTTTACATTTTTAACAACTTCTATTTCTTCATTATCATTTAATATATTTACCAGTACGTTATCATTAACTTTATATTTTTTGGAATTATATGGATATATTTCGTTGTTAATTAAAATATACGGTTTTCCTTCTACATTTATAATTTTCCCTATTTTTTTAACCATTTTATTTTTATATTTAATTATCTTTCCAATAGATTTATTTTTATAATTAATTACTTCAATTGTTACTTCAATATTATCAATCCTTTTAGTAATATACTTAGATGGAATATAAACTTCACCGTTGTTTTTTGTATTAACTACACCGCCATCTAAAGTTAATCTTAAAGTACCAGTATCTAAGTTTTTATCATTAATTATTTCAATCCCTTGAACACTTTTAACAAATTTTTTTATATTATTTGGATAAATATCCATTTTTCTTAATTCATCTATTATTCTTAATAATAAACTATTATAGTATTTGCATTTTTTATTATCTTCAGATACTTCACTTATAAAATATTCATTAAAAATATATTCTATTATCTTACTATTATTTAATTCATATATTAAAGTTGATGGATTATTTTTTATTATATTTAATGCGATTTCTATATCTTTTTCGTTAAATATAGCCTGCATCAAATTAACAGCATCCTCTGAAATTTTATTTGGTGTTTTTTTATTTTCTAGCATTTTATTAATTATGAATATTTTTTCTCTAGCAAGATTATATTTATTAACATAGGGATTTTTTTTGTTTTTAGGAAAAGATTCTCTACATAGCTTATTTATAATATCTAGCAATAAATATATATAGTCTGGTAATTGCTCTTTTAAATAAATATCTTTATTGTCTAACTCCAATAATAATATTTCAATAAAAAACTCAACTAATTCATGGTCGTCAAGAGTATAAGAAGCCTTTATACTCTGAATTCCGTTAGTTGAGTTATCATTAATTATTTTTTTTATAATATCTTTTGAATTAATATTTTTTTTCATATATTCACCTATCGTAAGTTTTTACTTATCATTTCTACTGATGTAGTTAAATGTCTAATACGTTCTATAATTCTTCTTGCTTTAATAACATCTATATTAGAGCTTGTTGTTGCTAAATGAGCCTCTAATTCTTCCATTGTTAAATTAGAAGTAAAGAATGTTGGTAAATTTTCTGTCATGCGGTATTGTAATATCGGTCCTAAAACTTCATCTCTTCCCCATGAAGTAACAGCTTCTGCTCCTATATCATCAAGTAACAATAATGGAACTTTTTTGATTTTATCAAATTTTTCATTAAAGTTGGTATTAAAAGATGCTTTTAAATCTCGTAATAATTCTGGATAAAATACACTAGCACTTTTTATATTGTCATGCGCTAACTCATTTAATAGAGCTGCAATCATGTAACTTTTTCCAGAACCAAAGTTACCATGAATATAAATTCCTTTAACCGGTTTATTAGCTCTATATTTAGTTATAAAATCGTGTATTTTTTTTATCGCAGCTACCCTATTTTTATCATCTAAGAAAATATTTTCAATCTTTGCTTCTCTTAATATTGTAGGAACACCATATAACATATTATTATTTAAATAGTCATTTTCTTTTTTAAATTTTCTTAAAAATTTACATCCTACATAATTAAATTCTAAATTACCTTCAATATTTTCCGGAATATTTACATACCCTGTTATTTTATTTTTACAAGCTAATAAATTTTTACATTTTGTACAGTTTCTAAACTCTAATGCACAATCTTCAATTCTTGAAGTATAATTATATAATTTAGTATTATCAAAATTTACTTAGATACTAAGTGAGCAAATATTTCATCAGTCATAGCCTGATTGAAGTTCTTTTTCAAATTTTCTTTATTCATATTATATCTAGTATCATCTACTACATTATTTAATTTCTTCATATTTAGCTCCTAACTTTAAATTTTTCATCATAGCTTGTAGTTCATCAATATCTTCATTACTTGCTTGATTACTATCTATATCCTTATTATACCATTCTGGTTTTTTAACTTTTGATATAGTTTTTTTTGTAGTTACTTTTCTTTTTACATTACTTTCTTTTCTACTAAGTTCTATTGCATCTACAACTGTTTTTATATTACTTCTAGCCCACTGTGAACCAATTGTTTCAATATAATTTTTAGTTAACTTATTGTTATTAATTCTAAGTACATAATCAATTAAAACATTTACTACTCCTGGTGTTAGCTTTAAATCTAATAATAAATATTCTAAAATCATTTTATCACTTTTACTAGGAGTACCACCATTATTTTTTAAACATAAATATTCATAAGGACTATATGTTTCAAATTGATAAATCATTTTTGCCATCGGTGAAGAATCACTTTGCTTTGTTTTTAAGTATAATGGTTGATTCTTATATACTAGTGATGGTAATTTACCATCATTTTCAAACTTATAATAATTTCTAGCATTTTCTAATAGGCTTTTCTTATTGATAGTTTTTTTCTCAGTTAATGAATTTCTTATTAATTCACTTGCTGCTGTAGTATCTAAATTATATATAAAACCAATATTTATAATATAATCTTTCATATCTTTAGTTAAACTTCGCATATTTAGTATAT
>CAYJJT010000022.1:0-14447 GCA_964370575.1 uncultured Muribaculaceae bacterium
ATCAAATTTAATAAATAATTATAAAAGAATAAAAATAATTAGAATTTTTATTCTTTTTTTATATAAATTTTTATTAATTTAAATAATTATCCATTTGATTGAAACTTTATATTTAGATATCATTTACTCAGGAGGAAGAAATATGTTAAATCACACAGTAGTAGTAGGAAGATTAGTTCACGAGCCAGAACTAAGAGAAACAGAAACAGGAAAGAAGGTAACAAATATTACAATTGCTGTACCTAGAAGTTTTAAAAATATAGAAGGAGAATATGAAACTGATTTTATAAATTGTACATTATGGCAAGGTATAGCTGAAAATACAGTAGAATATGTAAAGAAAGGGGATTTATTAGGTATCAAAGGTAGATTACAAACTAGAAAGATAGAAATAGATCCAGATACCAAAAGAAATTCAGTAGAAGTGATAGGTGAAAAGGTTACATTTTTATCATCTAATAAAAAAACAGAAGAATAATTTCTTCTGTTTTTAATCACTAATTAACGGCTTTATATCTGCTGTTTCTTTATCGAATAATTCATAAAATAATTCATCTGGTGTTGTGTCTAATAATAGAGCAATTTTAACTGCCATTTTATAAGATAATCTTTTTTTTCTATTTTCTATCTCCCAATAAAAAGGTTTACTTATACCAAGCATTTTTCCAAACTCCTCATATGTATAACCCTTTGATGTTCTAAGTTCTCTTAACTTTTTCATTGTGTACTACCTCTATTCTAGTAATAGTATATCGTATTTTGGATATATTATCAACATAATAGTTACTATATAGTTAATTGTAAGCTATAAGTTACTTTTTATTGTTATAATTAACGCGATTTGAGGAAGTGATTTATGTTTATAGGCTCTAGATTAAAACAAGCAAGAATAGATAAAGGCTTATCACAGCAACAATTAGGAGACTTAATTGGGGTAACTAAAGTCAGTATTTGTGGATATGAAAAAGGTAATAGAACTCCTGTAATAGAAAAATTTTTAAAACTTATAGATGTATTAGAAGTTAGTAGTGACTATTTACTTGGGCGTGACACATTCTTAGTTAGTGAAGATGATGTTGCTTATCAAACTAGTATTAGTAAAGAAGAAATAATCTTTTTAAAAGAAATAAGAAAAAATATAAAACTACATACAGCTTTATATAACGAACCTAAAAGAACAGTAGAATTAATAGTAAGAAAATTAAATAAGTAGTGATACTTATTTTTTTGTAAATATTTGTAAACAATTATAATCATAACTATTAAATATTGTATAATAAATATAGGTGATAAAATGAATATAATAAATATAATTACAAAAAAGAAAAATAAAGAAATTCTTACAAAAGAAGAAATTAATTTTTTTATTAATGGATATTTAAATAATACTATAAAAGATTATCAAATATCTTCATTATTAATGGCTATTGTTTTAAACGGAATGACTATTAAAGAAACAATTGACTTAACAGAAGCAATGATTAATAGTGGTGAAGTGATCAAGTTTAATAATATTGATAAAATAATAGTTGATAAACATTCTACTGGTGGAGTAGGAGATAAAACAACATTAATATTAGTGCCTATATTAGCTTCTTTAAATATTCCAGTAGCAAAGATGAGTGGGAGATCACTCGGATTTACTGGAGGAACAATTGATAAATTAGAAAGTATAAAAGGATTTAATACAAATATAAGTTTAGAAGAATTTAAAAAACAAGTTGAACTTATAAACTGTGCTGTAATTGCAGCAACAGGTAATTTAGTACCAGCTGATAAAGCGTTATATGCACTTCGTGATGTAACTGGAACTGTAAATAGTATTCCACTAATAGCAAGTAGTATAATGAGTAAAAAAATAGCAAGTGGAGCCGATAAAATAGTTATTGATTTAAAAGTAGGTAATGGAGCATTAATGACTAATATTGAAGATGCTAAAGTATTAGCCGATTATATTGTGAAAATAGGGAATGCCTTTAAAAAAGAAACTATATGTGTGTTAACAAATATGGATACACCACTTGGTAGTAATATTGGTAATGCCCTTGAAGTGTTAGAGTGTATTGATATATTAAATTTAAATGTTGAGAATAATTTAAGTGAATTAGTAATTTCTTTAGCAACAATTATGACTAGTATTGGTAAAGATATTAATGAAGAAAAAGCAAGAAAATTAGTTTTAGATGCGCTTAAAAGTAAGAATGCATTTATCAAATTTGAAGAGATGATTAAACAACAAGGTGGAGATATTAATTCTATTGAGTTAGCGCCAAAAGTATTTTCGATTAGAAGCGTAAAGGAAGGCTATTTAAATAATATTGATGCATTAAAAATTGCTAAAGTCGTTAAAAGTATTGGAGCTGGAAGAAATAATAAAGAAGAAAATATAGATCACGGTGTAGGAGTGTCACTTAGTGTTAAAGTTGGTGACTATATAAAAGTAAATGATGAAGTTGCTAAAGTTTATTTGTCTACTAAAGATTTATTAATGCGTGATATATTAGATTGTTTTACAATTACAGATGAAGAAACAAGTCAAAAACCATTAATATATGAAGTAATAAAATAATATTGTCTAGTTTTGTCAAATATGGTTTTAATTGCTTGTAATGAATATAAATAAAGTATAAGATAAAATTAAGGAGGGGTAATATGTTATATCCGTCAATCGATAAATTATTAACACAAGTAGGTAGTAAATATTTACTTGTAAATATAGTTGCGAATAGAGTAAAAGAAATGGAAGAAACTGAACACTATCAAATGCGTGAAAATGAATACAAATCTAGTAAACCAATTGGTAGAGCACTTGAAGAAGTAGCAAAGGAATTAATTCATATAGAAGAGAATTAATTCTTTTTTATTGAAAAGTCTAAAAATATAGATAACTAATAATGGTTATGATATAATAATAGAAGTAAGGTGAGAGTATGGCAAAAAAGAAAAAAAGTAAAGATATTAAAAAACCCAAAAATGATTTTTATACTGAGTTAAAAGGAGTAGCACTAGTATTAATTGCAATACTAGGTTTTGGACGTTTTGGACCGGCTGGTTCAATTATAAGTGCTTTTGCTATTTTTTTAGTAGGTACTTGGTATAATTTATTATTATTAGCTTTAGCTGTAATAGGATTATATGTTATGGTTAAAAGAAGTAAACCAAATTATTTCACGACAAAATTATTTGGAATGTACTTAATGATAATTGGACTACTAATTTTTTCTCATTTAGATTATTTAGTACAAAATGACTTAAATGATATGGAAATATTAAATGAAACTGTAAATAATTTTATGGCAAGTACAAAATCAGTAATGAATGTTCAAGGTGGAGGAATTATTGGTGCAATTTTCGCACTTATATTTGTCAACTTATTTGCAATTGAAGGAACTCAAATATTAACGTGGGCCTTGTTAATTTGTGGAGTAATATTAATAACTGGAATGGGTATTTCGGATATGGTTAGAGCTATTGTAGAAAAAGGTAAATTAGCAAAAGAAAATAAATTATTTAAAGTAGAAGAAGTTCCTGCTGAAATTAAAATTAATGACAGTGCTAGCGAAGAAAAAGTTGTTGTTACAAGTATGGAAGAATTAATTAATAAACCTACAAATGTTAAGGAAGATGTAAAAGTTAAGACTAAACAAGTAGATGAGGAAGCGTCAATTATTAATATGCCTGTTAGTAAAGATGAATTTGTAGAAAGTTATAATCATGAAACAGGAGAAGTGACTACTACTAAGAATTATCAATATCCATCCCTAAACTTATTATCACATGCTAAAAAAGTTAAAAATAATGATAATACAAAAATAATAAATGAAAATAAAAACATACTTGAGCAAGTGTGTCGTGATTTTGGAATAGAAGGACGCATTGTTGCTGCTAATGTAGGACCAACAGTAACACAGTATGAAATGGATTTAAAAGCAGGTACTCGTGTAAATAAAATTCAAAGTATTAATAAAGAAATAGCTTTAGCACTGGCTGCTAAAAGCGTATCAATTCAAGCTCCAATTCCAGGAAAGAAAACTGTTGGAATAGAGTTACCTAATAAAAATAATACTATGGTTACAGTTAGAGAAATATTAGAACGCATACCTAGTGAACATGCTAATTCAAAATTGCTATCAGTATTAGGACGTGATATTATGAATCGTCCACAATGGTTTGAAATTAATAAAACTCCACATTTATTAGTTGCTGGATCTACTGGTAGTGGTAAATCAGTTTGTATAAATTCAATCATTACTTCTATTTTAATGCGTGCTAAACCAGATGAAGCTAAGTTAGTTTTAATTGACCCTAAAAAAGTAGAGTTATCTATGTACAATGGAGTACCACATTTAATGGCTCCAGTTGTAACTGATCCTAAAAAAGCTAATATTGCTCTTAAAAAAATAGTAGTTGAAATGGAACGAAGATATGACGTGTTTAGTGAAACAGGTACTAAAAATATTGCTGGATATAACGCACTAATCGATAAAAATAACGAATTACTACCAATAGAAGAGCAAAAGCGTAAATTACCATTCATTGTTGTTATAATTGATGAGTTGGCTGATTTAATGCTTGTTGCTGCTAAAGAGGTAGAAGATTCAATTATGCGTATAACACAAATGGCACGTGCTGCAGGTATTCACTTAATAGTAGCAACACAAAGACCGAGTACTGATGTTATTACTGGGGTAGTAAAAGCTAACATTCCTTCTCGTATATCTTTTGCAGTATCAAGTAGTATTGATTCACGTACTATTTTAGATATGACTGGTGCAGAAAAATTAATTGGTAAAGGAGATATGCTATTCCTTCCACAAGGAGAGAATACTCCAATTCGTATTCAAGGTACATATATTGATGAGGAAGAAATAAAAAAAGTTGTAGATCATACTATCGAACAACAAAAAGCTAAATATGATAATAGTTTACTTATGGATGAAGAAGAAATGGGAGCTACTACAATGGTTGAAAGTAAAAGTGATTATGATGAACCACTTTACAACGATATAGTAGAGTTTGTAGTTACTCAAGGAAAAGCAAGTGCTTCATTACTACAAAGAAGATTTCATCTTGGTTATAATCGTGCTGCTAGATGTATTGATTTGCTAGAAGAACGAGGAATTGTAGGCCCAAGTCGTGGTAGTAAGCCAAGAGAAGTATTAGTAAAAGTAGAAAGTAATAATAATGAAGAATAATATGATTTATTTAGATTATACTGCAACTACTAAAGTTAATGATGAAGTATTAAATACATTTATAAAAGTAAATCAAGATTATTATGGTAATTCATCATCACTACATAAATTAGGTGTTGATAGTAAAAAGATATTAGATGCTAGTACTAAACAAATAAAAACTTTACTTAATACAAATAAAGAAATTATTTATACAAGTGGTGCTAGTGAATCTAACAATATGATTTTAAAAGGACTTACCGATATGTATTCTAATAGAGGTAAACATATTATTACAACTAAATTGGAACACTCTTCAATTATAGAAACATTAAATTATTTAGAAACTAAAGGATATAAAATTAGTTATGTAAAACTTAATAATGATGGTACTGTTAATTTAGCGGATTTAGAAAAATTGTTGAATGACGAAACTATTTTAGTTACTATTGCTTCTGTATCAAGTGAATTAGGTATTATTCAAAATATAGATACAATAGGTAAAATTATAAAAAAATATCCTAAATGTTTTTTCCATAGTGATATGACTCAGTCCATAGGTAAAATTAAGTTAGATACTACTAATATAGATGCATTTAGTTTTTCAGCACACAAATTTAATGGATTAAAAGGAATAGGAGTACTTGTGATTAATGATAATATAAGATTAACACCATTAATACATGGTGGTGATAATGATAATTTATATAGAAGTGGTACAATGCCTATCCCATTAATAGTGTCAACTGCCAAAGCATTAAGATTAAGTTATGATAATAGTGATAATGATTATAAATATATTACGGAATTAAAAAATTATTTGTTATCTAAATTAGATGATAAAATATTAATCAACTCAACAGATAAAAGTATTAGTAATATAATTAATTTTAGTATTACTAATATTAAGCCAGAAACATTACTCCATGCTCTAGAAGAATTTAATATATATGTATCTACTAAAAGTGCATGTAGTAGTAAAAAAGATATTAGTGAATCAGTGTTAGGATTATATAACGATTTAAAAAGAAGTAGAAGTACAATTAGAATTAGTTTAAGTAAAACTACTACTAAAAATGATATTGACTACTTTACTGAATGTCTATATAATTGTATTGATAAATTAAGTATGAAAGAGGAATAAAATGAAAAAAATATTAATAAGTTTATTAGCTATATCTGTATTACTATTACCAGTAAATACTGATGCTGCTAGTGAAAAGAGAACATTATACTTCTTCAATAGTTCAACCTGTTCTTATTGTGCAGATGCAAAGATAGATTTACCTACATATATCGGTAACTACGAAAACATTGAAGTTGAAAGTATTGAGGTCGATACTAATTATGCTAATGGAGTATTATTTGAAGAAGTAAATTTAATTACAAATAATGAAACTAACAGTGTACCTTTCTTTGTTATAGGAGATACAGCTATTATGGGGTATAGCGATACAGTAGCAGATCAAATTAAAACTGTATTGAATGATTATAATAATTTAGATAGTGAATATGAAGATATTGTTAAGCCAATAAAAGATGATTTAGATAATATTTTAGATAAACGTCAAGAAGAAGCTGAGGATACATTTACTGAAGAAGAAAAGACTCTATCAATTGATACTATTGAAGCTAAAAGTCCTATAGCAGATTTTATTGTTATTGGAGTATTATTTTTATCTGCAGTAGCATTCTTTATATTAATAAGTCATAAAAACAAAAGAAAATTTTAATTTTTCTTTTTTTTATGTTATTCTTAATATAGAGGTGAAAATATGAAAAAGAATATGTTTGGTTTTATAGTTATTATTATTGGGATATTATTGTTAGGGTATCAAGCTGATATATGGGATTTAAATTTATTTTTTGACGGTTGGTGGACTTTATTTATATTGATACCAGGTATTATATCGATTGTTAATAAAAAATTCATAGAAGGTTTGTTATGTATTTCAATAGGACTATTATTACTTCTAGCTAGTAATGATATAATTGAATGGAATTTAATCGGACCAATATTTCTAATAGTATGTGGTATTAGTATTATTTTAAACGGTGTACCAAAAGTTGAAACTAAAAATATTTTAAAAGGAGACTATTTAGCACTATTCTCATCAAATGATGCTAAAATTAATGGTAAATTTGAAAATACTAATTTAACATGTGTGTTGGGAGGTATTGACTTAGATTTAAGAAATGCTGAAATTAAAAAATCCAATAAGATTGTAGTATTTTGTTTATTTGGGGGTGTTGATATATTAGTTCCAAATGATGTTAATATTAAAGTAATAGGTTCTCCTATCTTTGGTAGTATTGAAAATAAAGTAGTTAGTTCAAGTAATAAAATTATAGAAATAGAGTGTATTTGTTTGTTTGGTGAAATCACTATAAAATAAAGAGTTACAAACTCTTTTTTTATTTATCTAGAAAATATATTATATATTTGTTATAATTGGATAATGGAGGCAAATATGAAAATAGGAATTATTGGTACAGGAGCATATGGTTTAGCACTGGCTGATGTACTAGATTATAATAAATGTGATATTACATTATGGACTAAATTTGAAAAAGAATGTGAAATGCTTATTAATACAAATAAACATGAACGTGTTTTACCTGATGTTTTACTACCAAAATCACATAAATATACAACAGATATAAAAGAAGTAATATTAGACAAAGAAATAATAATTTTTGCTATCCCAGCTGAATTTATAAAAGATACTATTGAATTGTGTAAAGAATTGTTTACTAAAGCTCAGATAATTATTCTAGCTACTAAAGGAATTGATTGTGAAAGTGGAAATTACTTACACGATATAATTAATGATAATATAAAAGAATGTCGTTTAGTATTGATATCAGGTCCATCATTTGCAATAGATATTATTTCTAAAAAACCAATCGGATTAACAGTAGCAAGCAAAGATAAGGAAGCATTATTAAAAGCTAAAAAAGCTTTTAATAATAATTACTTCTGTCTTAGAACAAGTGATGATATAGTTGGTAGTGCTATATGTGGTGCAGTTAAAAATGTTATTGCTATTGCGGCAGGTATCTTAGATGGACTAGGAGCAAACGAGTCTACTAAAGCAATGTTTATAACAGAAGCTATGAATGATGTTAGAAGATTAATAGATCAATCAAACGGTAATGAGAGAACGATTTTATCTTTTGCTGGGATTGGAGATTTAATATTAACTGCAACATCTCCAAAAAGTAGAAATTATTCATTTGGACAAATTTTAAGTTTGAACGATAAAATGAAAAAAGAAGACTATATAAACAATACTACAGTAGAAGGATTGTATACACTTAATGCTTTACATAAAAAGATAGAAAAAGAAAATATACATATGCCCATAATTAATCTTATTTATGAAATAGTATATTTAGATAAAAATCCAGAATGTTTATATAAATTTTTAATAGAAAAAAACAACTTTTAATTTAAAAGTTGTTTTTATTAAACATAGATTTAATTTTAGAATTTTGAATACCTTTATTAAAGCTATTCATATTATCCATATTGAAATTCCTGTTTTGAACTTTATTACCAATATGATCAATACTTAAAGACTCTAATTCCTTCTTTTTTTCATCCTCTAACGTTCTTATTCTTTCTTGATTTCTAATTCTTTTATTTTTTTCAATATTAGATTGAACATAATTAAAAGGATTATTATTAGAATTCATAATCATATTATCACCCTGTATTTATTATAACATAAATAATAATATTTATAATATTATTTAATAGGAGGAATTATGAAAAATAAATTTTTTAAAACATATGGTTCAGCATTAATATTATTAATAAGTGTAATAGCAGGATCTATATTAGGTTTAATAATTAAAGAAGATGCTTTAGTGTTAAAGCCGTTTGGAGATATATTTCTTAATTTAATGTTTACTATAATAGTACCATTAGTATTTTTTACTATTACAAGTAGTATAAGTAAAATGGTTAATATAAAAAGATTAGGTAAAATACTTAAAAGTACATTTATAATTTTTATAATAACAAGTTTTATTGCAAGTAGTATTATGTTGATATCAATTAAATTTATCGATATTACTAGCAATACAAATATCAAATTAGAAGCAAGCGAAAACATAGAAAATATAAATCTTGGAGACCGAATAGTTGATATGCTTACAGTAAATGATTTTGCTGAATTATTTACTAAAGATAATATGTTACCTTTAATTATATTTTCAATCATATTTGGATTAGCAATAACTAAATTAGAAAATAAAAATAAAGATATTACTAAATTATTAGATATGATGTCACAAGTAATGATGAAAGTGACAAAACTGATAATGTTATATGCTCCAATAGGACTGTTTGCATACTTTGCTGCATTAACTGGTGAATTTGGTTATAATTTATTAGCTAGTTATGCAAAAAGTATTTTATTATATTATGGTATCGCAGTATTATATTATATTATAATATATACACTATATAGTTATATAGCAGAAAAGAAGAAGGGGATTAAAAAATTTTATAAAAATATTTTACCAATTACTGTGACATCACTTGCAACACAAAGTTCATTAGCTAGCTTACCAACTAATTTAGATACAGCTAAAAATTTAGACATTGAAGATGATGTGGCAGGAGTAGTAATGCCTATAGGTTCTACTATGCATATGGAAGGTAGTGCTATGGCATCTATTTTAAAAATCGCATTTTTATTCGGAATTTTTAATCAATCATTTATAGGGATAGATACATATTTAATAGCACTTTTAGTTGCCGTGCTATCAGGTATAGTAATGAGTGGAATTCCTGGTGGAGGACTAATTGGTGAAATGCTAATAGTAAGCTTATATGGTTTCCCTTTAACAGCATTCCCAATTATTGCTACTATAGGAATTTTAGTAGATCCACCAGCAACTTGTTTAAATGTAGTAGGTGATACAACATCATCGTTATTAATAAATAAAGTTGTAGGAAAAGAAAAAAATATAAGAAAAAAGATTAACATGTAAATATCTGTTTGACTTTGCAAATATTATTTGTTAGTATATGCGTATATAAAAGAGGAGTTATTGATATGTATAAAAGAAATAAAAATAATCATAAGTCATATTTACAAATGGGAAGCGATATAAAATTTAGTGATATTCCAGTTAGTTATATAGTGGATGCTGATGGTAATTGCTATTTAATGAATAGTAAAGATGAAGTAATAAGTGATGTTGTTTATGAAAATTCTGAAATGGCAGAATTATTTATTAAAAATAGTTTAGATAAAAAAATAGCATATCTTAAAAATATAAATTATAAAAATAGAAGTGAAAATAGTCAAGTATTTTTAAATAAATATGAAATGTATACTAAAAATAAATCAATCATGAATACTATAAATGTTATTTTACTAAATTATTTGAATGGTAATAGTTTAAATGAAGTATTAGTATTTAATCAAATAATTTTTGGGAAAAATGGACATGGTTTATCATTAAGAAAAGTTGTAGATGGTAAATATTCAGATTTTCAAATGAAAGAAGATATAGAATTTTTAAACAATTTTATTATTGATCCTGATTCTTATATAGAAACATACGAAAAAAGTATTAGTTTAATCTAATACTTTTTATATTTGACGATAAAGACCTACAGCTTTACCTAATATACTAACATTGTTTAAAATAATTGGACTCATTGTATCGTTTTCTGGTTGTAATCTTATATGATCTACTTCTTTGTAGAAAGTTTTAAGAGTAACCTCATTATCTTCATTCATTGCAGCAACAATTTCTCCATTACGAGCTATATTTCCTTTTGCTATAATAACAATATCACCATCAAGAATACCGGCATTTATCATAGATTCACCATCTACTTTTAATGTGAAAACTTCTTTATTATTTGGAACTAAATATGAAGGAAGTGAGAAAAATTCGTCAGGATTTTCAATAGCTTCTATAGGCGAACCAGCAGTTATTTTACCTAATAAAGGTACATCAATAACATTTTCATCATTTTTAGCAAATTCATTTTCTACCAATAATTCAATAGCTCTGTTTTTACTTTCTTCTTTTTTAATAAAGCCTTTAGATTCTAAATTACTAAGGTGAGCATGAATAGTTGCAGGAGACGATACTCCTAAATCTTTTCCTATTTCTCTAACAGTAGGTGGGTATCCAAATCTAACCATATATTTTTTTACATAAGTAAGAATTTCTTCTTGTCTTTTAGTAAGTTTATTCATAATATAACAACCTCCGTCTTTCATAAATAATATTAACACAACTATTATTTTTTGTCAAACATTTGTTCTTGCAAACTTATGTTTACACATTTACACTTTCACGAACAATTGTTCTATAAAAATATTGACTCGTACAATTGTTCGTGTTATGATTATCGTAGAAAGAGGGATAGTATGATAGAATTAGCAAAGAATAAAATTATAATAGGATTTATAATAATGATATTAGGATTAGGATATATTGATTCTATGAATATTAAAAAATACGAACAATTAAGTCAAGGAGAAGAAAAAGAGTTAATTGTCATGAATGAAATAACTAGTCAAAAGTAAGATATTTTTGTTATAATATATTTATAAGAATAAGAGGGTATATTATGAGTGATAAAAATATAGAACAATCAGTTGTAAATAATATTAAAACATTAGGTATTGACATGATAAATGAAGCTAAAAGTGGGCATCCAGGAATTGTATTAGGTGCAGCAAATATTATATATACTATTTATCAAAAACATCTAATTTTTAATCCAAAAGATATTAATTGGCCTTTTAGAGATAAATTTGTACTATCAGCAGGACATGGTTCTGCATTATTATATAGTACATTATATTTTAACGGCTATGATTTAACATTGGATGATTTGAAAGAATTTAGACAAATTCATTCTAAAACACCAGGTCATCCTGAATATTTAATTACACCAGGAGTTGAAGTTTCTACTGGACCACTTGGTCAAGGATTAGCGCATGCTGTTGGTATGGCCCTAGCAAATAAAATCTTAAAAGCTACTTATGACAATGAAAAATACAAAGAATATAGTAGTTTATATGATAATTATATTTATGTGTTATGTGGTGATGGAGATATTATGGAAGGAATAGCATCAGAAGCTGCTTCTTTTGCTGGTAGTCATAAGTTAAATAACTTGATTGTACTGTATGATTCAAATAATATTTCTTTAGATGGAAATACAAATATGACTTTTACAGAAGATGTTTGCAGTAAATATCATAGTCTTGGGTTTAATGTTATTAAAATAGAAAATGATTTAAATCAAATTGACGCTGCTATAACTAAAGCTAAAAGTAGTTTAAAACCAGTTTTAATAGAAGTAAAGACTGTTATTGGTAAAGATTCACTATTGGAAAATACAAATCAAATTCATGGTAAACCATTAACTGAATTAGACATTAAACAATTGAAAGAAAAATACAACATGCCAGATGTCCCATTCTATGTAAATGAAGAATTAAAAAGTCTTGTTGTTGAAAAAAATTATAAAAGAAGTAATGAAAAATATAATAAGTGGATAAATTATTATAATGTTCTACAAGGAGATCAAACTATAGATAAGTCATTATTGTTTAAAATTGATAATAATCTAGATGTAAATTCTATTGACTTTGATATTAATGATTGTGATGAATTACGTAATATTAATTGTAAGATATTAGAAAAATTAGTTATATTTGACAAAAAAATATTAAGTGGTAGTGCAGATTTAGGGTCCTCAACTAAGACTTATTTACTTAATAATTCTGATTTAACCCCAAGTAATTATTTAGGAAAAAATATTTGGTATGGTGTTCGAGAACACGCTATGGGAGCTATAACTAATGGAATAGCTTTAAGTGGTTTTAAACCATTGGCTTCAACATTTTTAAGTTTTTCTGATTATATGCTACCAGCTATTAGAATGAGTGCAATAATGAATTTAAATTCCACTTTTATATTTACACATGACTCAGTTAGTATAGGAAGTGATGGTCCTACCCATCAGCCAACAAATCAACTACTAACTCTTAGAACTATACCAAATTTAAAAGTGTTTAGACCTTCTTGTGCTAATGAATTAATAGCTACATATAATTATTGTTTAAATAATTATGGTCCTAAAGCAATTATTATTACCAAAGATAAAGTTAATAATATTGAAATAGATAAAAATAGTATTTACTACGGTGCTTATGTCATCAAAGAGGAATCTGGAAACTTAGATGGAATCATAATCGCAAGCGGTAGTGAAATACATAAAGCAATTGAAATTAGTGATAAATTAAAAGAAATAGATAATAAGAATGTTCGTGTAATAAGTATGTTATCAACTAATTTATTTGATATACAAACAAATGAATATAAAGAGTATATATTACCAAAAAACATTAAAACATTTGTCATTGAAGCAGGAAGTAGTTATAGTTATTATAAATATGTTAGTAATCAAGAATATTTATTTACAGTAGATAAATTTGGTGCAAGCGGTTCAACAAAAGATGTGCTTAAATACATGGATTTAAATACAGATTATATATATGAAAAAATTAAAAGTCTTGTTTAAGACTTTTTTCGATATTTTTTTAAAAAAATATAGGGTAAAATAAAAATAGGTGATATTATGAAAAACTATTATTTATTTATTATTAGAAAAAGTGCATTTGATTATTATAAAAATAATACTAAAAAATTATTTAAAGATTTAAAATATCTAAAGTCTTTAAAATTTGACGATATTGAATATGCATATTCATTATTTAATCAAATATGCGAAGTATATGATACTGATAGATTAAAAAAATATTTTATAGATAAATATAAAGTTAATACAAATAAAGATATTTATATTATAAACAATTGTCAAATTAAAATAAGACCAAGTAGATGTATATTATCAAGCAGTATATCTACACCAAAACTATTTATAGATTTTAAGTGCTATAACAGAATGATATTCGCAATAGATTTTAATTATGAAGAATATTTCTTTTTATGTGACGATTATAATAATTAAAGCATATACTTGAAATATACTAGTATTTTTAGTAAAATGAATAAAGAAGGAGGTCATTATGGACTTTTTAATAGATATATTACAAATTCTTGGAGGATTTATCGCGGGTGCAGTATTAGGTTTCTTTTTAGCAAAAAACTTTATGCAAAAATACTTAAAGAAAAACCCACCAATTAATGAACAAATGATAAAAGCAATGATGCAACAAATGGGAAGACCTGCTAGCAAAAAACAAGTTAATCAAATGATGA
>CAYJJT010000023.1:0-12824 GCA_964370575.1 uncultured Muribaculaceae bacterium
AACTTGAAATTATAAAAAAAGATGATATTAATAAATATATTCAAAATTTTATTATGAATTTAACTGTACTAATGGATTTAGAAGTTAATATATCAATAAGTAATGAATTAAATATATATAATATTAATCTTAATTGTAATAATAATGCTTTATTAATAGGCAAAGATGGTAGAACAATAAATGCTCTTCAAGAAATAATTAGAATGAATTTTAAAAAAGAATTAGGAGATTTAATTAGACTAAATGTTGATGCAGCAAACTATAAAAATAGAAAATTAAAAAATTTTGAATATGAAATAAAAAAAATAATTCAAGAAGTTAATAATACAAAAATGGAAGTAAAGTTAGACCCTATGAATTCTTATAATAGAAGAATTATTCATAATTTAGCTAATAACTATGATAATATTAAAACAAAAAGTTCTGGAGAAGGACTAGAAAGACATATTATTATTTATAATAAAAAAAAATAAATAATATATTTTTTTCGATATTGACAAAAAATATATATAGTATAAACTAAAAGCAAAGGAGTGATTATAATGGATGATAATATAGTTACAATATCGACTGCTGTTGGAACTGGAGCTATTTCGATAGTAAGAGTTACAGGGAAGAATAGTATTTCAATAGTAAATAATATTTTTAGAGGCTCAAATTTAGAAAAAAAAGATTCTCATACGATCAACTATGGCCATATAATATATAATGATGAAATTATTGATGAAGTATTAGTTATGTTAATGAAAGCTCCTAAAACATATACAACACTTGATACAATTGAAATAAATTGTCATGGTGGAATTGCAACAACTAACAAAATATTAGAAATATTATTAAAAAATGGATGTAGATTATCTGAGCCAGGAGAATTCACTAAATTAGCTTATTTAAATGGGAGAATTGATTTAGTAGAAGCTGAAGGTGTAATGGATCTAATTAATGCTAAAACAGATGAAATGAGAAAAATGGCCATAGCAAGTTTATCTGGTAGTGTATCAAATTTAATACGTGATTTAAGAGAAAATATCGTAAAAATATTAGCTCAAATAGAAGTAAATATAGATTATCCAGAATATGATGATGTTGAAGAGTTAGAAACAAGTCACATAATTCCTTTAATGAACTATATGAAAAAAGAAATGGAAAAAATTATTGCTGATAGTGAAAATGGTCAAATATTAAAAGAGGGAATTAAAACTTCAATAATAGGGAAGCCAAATGTTGGAAAAAGTTCACTATTAAATGCATTGTTAGAAGAAGATAAAGCAATTGTAACAAATATAGCAGGGACAACAAGAGATACAGTAGAAGGACAAATCAATTTAAATGGTATTATATTAAATATAATAGATACAGCTGGTATTAGAACAACAGATGATGAAGTAGAAAAAATAGGAGTAGAAAAAAGTTTAAAATTAATTGATGAATCAGATTTGATTATTCATGTATTAAATAATAATGAGCAATTAGATGAATCAGATTTTAAAATCATTGATAAATTAAAAAATAAAAATTCTATTACTATAGTTAATAAAATAGATTTAGAAACAAATATTGATTATCATAAATTAAACAATATTATCAAAATAAGTATATTAAAAAACGTAGGTATTAATAATATTAAAGATAAAATTGTTGAGTTATTTAATTTAGAATCAATTAAAACAGGAGACTTTGCATATTTATCAAATGCACGTGAAATAGCTCTGCTAAAAGAAGCATATGAATCATTGTTAGAAGTTATAAATGGAGTTAATATAAATATGCCTATAGATATGATAGAAATAGATATTAAAAACATTTGGGAAATATTAGGTAAAATATTAGGTGAATCTTATGAAGAAGAACTAGTAGATAAATTATTTTCATTATTTTGTTTAGGTAAATAAAAGGGATGTAAGTATTCCTTTTTTTATTTGCTAATATGTAAATATAATAGTATAATAGTTTTGCTAAAGAGGTGAAATTATGAAATATGATATTATTGTTGTAGGAGGAGGACATGCAGGATGCGAAGCATCATTAGCGAGTTCAAGAATTGGAAAAAATACATTGTTAATAACTTCTAATATAAATAATATTGCAGATATGCCTTGTAATCCGAGTATTGGTGGTAGTGCAAAGGGAATTGTAGTTAGAGAAATAGATGCTTTAGGTGGAGAAATGGGTATTAATGCAGATAAAACTCAAATTCAAATTAAAATGCTTAATAGTAAAAAAGGTCCAGCAGTAAGAGCTTTAAGAGCTCAAGCAGATAAAGTTCTTTATCCAAAAGAAATGCAAAAAACATTAAACACTACAAATAATTTAACTATAAAAGAACATATGGTTAAAAATCTAATAATTGAAGATGGTAAAGTAATTGGTGTAGAAACAGAAGATAATGCTAAGTATTATTCTAAAGCTGTTATTTTAACAACAGGAACATACTTGAAATCAGATATATTAATAGGTGATAAAAGACATAGAGAAGGACCACATGGTGAAAAACCAAGTAATTACTTAAGCGATAATTTAAAAGAATTAGGTTTTAATATATTAAGACTTAAAACAGGAACACCTCAAAGAGTAGATAAAAATACAATTGATTATACTAAGACTAGAATAGAAGGTGGAGATTTAGAACTAAGAAATTTTAGTTTTGATAAAGATCCTGATTATGATATCGAAAAGCAAATACCTTGTTATTTAATATATACAACTGATGAAACTCATAATATCATTAATAAAAATTTAGAAAAATCAAGTATGTATGGTGGAATAGACAATATAGAGAGTGTAGGACCTAGATATTGTCCATCTATTGAAGATAAAATTGTAAGATTTGCTGATAAAGATAAGCATCAATTATTTTTAGAGCCAGAAAGTAAATTTTTAGATGATGTTTATATTCAAGGTTTTTCAACTAGTATGCCGTTTGATATTCAAGATAAAATGGTAAAGAGTTTACCTGGGTTAAAAGATGCAGTAATAACAAAATATGGTTATGCAATTGAATATGATGCAATTACTCCGACGCAATTAAAACAAACCTTAGAAACAAAAATAGTAGAAAATTTATATACTGCAGGACAAATAAATGGTACTAGTGGTTATGAAGAAGCAGCAGCTCAGGGATTAATAGCAAGTATAAATGCTTGTTTAAAATTAGATTTGAAAGAACCTTTAATATTAAAAAGAAATGAATCATATATAGGTGTATTAATAGATGATTTAGTTACTAAAGGTGTTAAAGATCCATATAGACTACTAACTAGTAGAGCAGAGTACAGATTGTTATTAAGACATGATAATGCTGATGTTAGGTTAAGAGAATATGGTTATCATGCCGGTTTAATAAGTGAAGAACGTTATAATAATCTTCTTGTTAAAAAAAATCAAATAAAAAAATTAGAAAAAGAATTATCTGAATATAAAATAAACCCGACTAAAGAAATAAATGAATTTTTATTATCTAAAAATAGTACTATTTTAAAATTTAGCACCTATTTATATGATTTATTGAAAAGACCAGAAATAACTTTTAAAAATGTAGATGAATTAAATTATTTCGATTATTCTAATGATATAAAAGAACAAGTAGAAATTAACATAAAATATGATGGATATATTATAAAAGCAGTAAAAGAAGCAGAAAAAATGTTAAAATTAGAAGCTAAAAAAATACCTACTGATATAGACTATTATAAAATTAAAAATTTAGCTAATGAAGCTAAACAAAAGTTAAATGAAATTAAACCTACTTCAATAGGTCAAGCAATAAGAATAAGTGGAGTAAATCCATCTGACATTTCTATTTTAACTGTATATTTAAAAAAGGAGTACAATAAATAATGGATATAAATTTATTTAAAGAAGAATTAGAATTATTAAATATAAAAGTAAATAATAATCAATTAGTACAACTAAATAAATACTATGAACTTTTAATAGAATATAATAAGGTAATGAATTTAACTGGAATTACTGAAAAAGAAGAAGTATATTTAAAACATTTTTATGATAGTTTAACTATAGTAAAAGCAATTGATTTAAATAAAGAAAAAGAGTTATGTGATATAGGTACAGGAGCAGGATTTCCAGGAATGGTAATTAAAATTTTATATCCTGATTTAAATGTTACTTTAGTAGATTCATTGAATAAAAGAATTAAATTTTTAGATGTCGTTATAAAAGAATTAGATTTAAAAAAAATTGTGACTGTACATGCAAGATGTGAAGAATATGCCTCTAAAAATCGTGAGAAATTCGATGTTGTAACAAGTAGAGCAGTGACACATTTATCTCCATTAATTGAATTTTCAATTCCAATGGTAAAAGTTGGGAAATATTGTATTCCGTTAAAGGCTAATATTACAAACGAATTAGAAGAATCAAAAAAAGCATTAAAAATTCTTAATTCAAAAATAATAGAAATTATAGAGTTTAAATTACCTATAGAAAATAGTAATAGAAATATCATTAAAATAAAAAAAGAATTAAAAACAAATACTAAATACCCACGAAAATTTAGTGAAATTAAAAAAAATAGATTATAAAATACGATTATTATCGTATTTTTTTGATATTTCCCAAAATATATTGGAATATTTCCCGTGTTGTGATATTATAAATATGAAAGAATAAAGTAGGAGGATAATAATATGAAATTTGAAGGAAAAATTATATCGTTAAGTGTAGAGGATATATTACCAAATAGATTCCAGCCAAGAATTACTTTTATGGAAAATCAAATAAATGAGTTAGCTGAATCAATAAAATCATATGGAGTTATTCAGCCTATAGTAGTTAGAAAAATAGGAACTGATAAATATGAAATTATAGCTGGAGAAAGAAGATATAAGGCTAATTTATTAGCTGGAAATGATACTATACCTGCGATTATAACAGAATTAAATGATAACGATAGTGCAGAAATTGCGCTAATCGAAAATATTCAAAGAGAAGATTTAACAGCGATTGAAGAAGCTGTATCATATAAAAAACTGTTAGATATGGGTCGATTAAAGCAAGATGATTTAGCGAAAAAACTAGGGAAGAAACAATCGACTGTTTCTAATAAGTTGCGTTTATTAAACTTAGAAGAAGAAGTTCAAGAAGCACTACTTGAAAAAAGAATTAGCGAAAGACATGCTAGATCTTTATTAAAATTATCAGGTTCTGATCAAAAGAAAATGTTAGATAAAATTTTAACAGAGAGATTAACAGTAAGAAAAACAGATTTAGAAATTGAAAAATTAACAAAAAAACCTGAAGAAAAGAATATAGAAGTGTTAGATTTTGTAGTAAAACCTGCATCAACTGATAAGAAAGGAAATGATAATATGAATCAAGAAAATTTCGGATTTAATATTCCAACTACTCCAATTATAGAAGAAAATAAACCAGAAGGAATATCTTCTATACCAATCGCACCAACAGTGAGCCCTAGCATGCCAGGATTTATGGATGTAAATAAAATAGAAGAAACAGCAACAGATATTAATGTTGAAAGACCAACAGTTGATGTTACTAGCTTACTTTCAAGTAATAAAGAAGCTAGTATGAATTCAACTACACCGGCAACAGATGCTTCAATTTTTAGTTTCAATCCTGATACTCCAACGCAAACTACTATGCCAACTCCTGAAGAACCAGAAAAACCTGTAGGCAGATTCTTTGATTTAGGCATGATGCCACAATTTGAAGAATCGAATACTTCAGTAGAATTACCAAAAGTAGAAGAAACAATTTCTGAAGTTGCACCATCAACTGGAATAAATGTAGATAGTTTAAATAATTTATTTACGGCAGATAAAAAAGTAGAAATTGAGAAAGTTGTAACACCAGTAGAGGAAATAAAAGAACCAGAAAGTATTTTTAATTTTAATACAGCCCCAAAAAATCCTGAGTTTGTTGAGGATGTAGAAAAAGCAGAAACTAATATGAATTTTAACATTCCAACAATTGAACCAGCAGTAATTCCTACGATTACTAATGATATTAATATATTATCAGAATCGAATATAGATAATAATTTAATATCTCCACAAGAAATAAATCCTGTTATACCAGAAATAAAATTAGAAACGCCTACTTTAGAAGTCGCACCAATTTCAACACCAATAGAAATGGCAGAAATAAAAATAGATCCAATTAAACAAAATGTAGAGAAAGTAGACCCAGTAATACCTGTAGTTCAACCAGCAATAGCTAATCAAACTCCAGCGTATGCTGTGCCAGATACAAGTGATTTAGATGCGTTTTTAGATAGTTTAGACAATGATACTCCATTAAGTGGAATAGTAAATGAACCGGCACCTGAAGTAATTTTAGAGGCAAATGCAACAACACCAATAAATATGGCACCTGTAGATACTGAAAAAATGAATAAAATAAAAGCTATCATATCAGAAGCAAAAGATAAAATTGCAGCTTTAGGAGTAAGAGTAGAAATAGATGAATTTGATTTTGACGATATGTATCAAGCAATAATTAAACTAGATAAATAAAGAACTAATAAATAGTTCTTTTTTACTTGCATAAATGTATAACATAGTATATAATTTATATATCAAAAAAGATTGATGTGAGGTGTTTTAATGAAAAGTAAGGACGTGGCTGTTATATTTAAAGCATTATGTGATGAGAAAAGATTAAATATAATTGAATTACTAAAAACAGGAGAAAAATGTGCATGTGACATTGCTGATATAATTAACATTAAGCAAAATGCTCTATCTTATCATATGAAAATTTTAGTTGAATCAAAAATTGTTAATGCTCAACAAGATGGCAAGTGGATGAGATATAATTTAGATGAAAAAGGTATTGAGAGAGCAAAAGAAGTTTTATCAAAAATTACTACTACGAATATAATAAAATAGTCAATATGTTGACTTTTTTAAAAAATAACATATCAAAAAAAATTGAAATGAGGGTTAGTTATGGAAATAATAAAAAATATTTTAGCATTTATTCAAGATCAAGTATTAGGAATGAAATGGTTAAATGAATTAGTAGAAAATTTAATTAAACCATTAAATTTAAATGAACAATTGCACGATTCATTACAATTTTTCATCTACGATACTATAAAAATAGTTGTACTACTGTGTAGTCTTATATTTATAATATCGTATATTCAAAGTTACTTTCCACCGGAAAGAACAAAAAAGATATTAAGTAAATTTAAAGGTATAAAAGCAAATGTTTTAGCAGCGTTATTAGGAACAATTACACCGTTTTGTTCATGTTCTTCAATACCTTTATTCATTGGATTTACTAGTGCTAAACTACCTCTAGGAGTTACTTTTTCATTTTTAATTTCTTCCCCAATGGTAGATTTAGCAAGTCTAATGCTTTTAGCGTCAATATTTGGTTTTCCAGTAGCAGTTTTATATGTTATTCTTGGATTAATTATTGCAGTAATTGGTGGTTTATTCATTGAAAAACTAAAATTAGAAAAATATGTAGAAGAGTATGTTTTAAATGTTACAAGTATAGATTTAGATTCACCATCTTTAACAAAATCTGATAGAGTAAATTATGCTAAAGATCAAGTATTAACTACATTAAAAAAAGTATTACCATACATACTAGTAGGAGTTAGTATAGGCGCTTTAATACATAATTATATTCCGCAAGATATAATTAATTCACTACTAGGTGGAGATAATATATTAGGTGTAATTATAGCTACATTAGTTGGAATTCCTATATATGCAGATATTTTTGGAACAATACCAATATCAGAAGCACTTTTATCAAATGGAGCAGCACTTGGCACTGTGTTAGCGTTTATGATGGCTGTAACTACACTTAGTTTACCATCGTTAATAATGTTAAAAAAGGCTATAAAAACAAAATTATTAATTATTTTTGTTTCTATCTGCTTTAGTGGTATAGTTATAGTAGGATATTTATTTAATATTATCCAAACATTTATAATATAAGGAGGAAAAATGTTTAATTTATTTAAAAAGAAAAACAACGAATGTAATTGTGGAGGAGCATGTGTTCAAGAGGAAAAAATAGTAGAAACAACTTGTAAATGTGGTGGAAATTGTTCTCAAGAAGAAAAAATAATAGAAAATACTTGTACTTGTGAAGAAGGATGTTCTTTAGAACCTAAAACAAAATCAATAATTGTTTTAGGTTCTTGCTGTAAAAAAAGTACAGAAACATTTAATAATGTATTAGAGGCAGCTAATGAACTTAATATAAAAGAAAAAATTATTAATATTGGAGATGTTGCAGAGATAGCTAAATATGGAGTTATGGCAACACCAGCTTTAGTAATAAATAATAAAGTAGTTGCAATGGGATCTTTAATAACTAAAGAACAAGCAAAAAAATTATTAGAAAAAGAAATGTAAAAAAGAGAATTAAATCTCTTTTTTACATTTCTTTTTATCATCATAAACATTTCTAATTAATTTAGATATTTTAATTTGCTCTATTTTTTTTGAAATGTTTAAAGTTTTATTTATTTCATTAAATTCTTCACTATTATTTATATAATTATAATTATCATTTAAAGATTTTATTATAAATTCAAAATTATTATTGAAAGCTAATTCTTCTACTATTACTTTTTTTATATTATCTATATTAAAAGGGTATTGTTCAGGATTTTCATAAAATTCTACTTTACGTACATTAAATAATAATTCTGATAATGTATAAGGATCTATATAACTATTATAAAGAAGTTCATTATAATAATATAATTTATTTATTATTTTATTATAATCTATTTTTTTCATTGATTCTGGTATTAATGGATTATCTATAAGAGCTAAATTATTAATTAAAGATTTACCATCAATAAAACTGGATAAATTATTTATTTGTAAGATAATATCTTTAGGTATTTTTTTTATATCATTTTTAGAAATATAATCCTTAAAATTATCAACTGTTTCTTCATTATAACCGCTAAAAGTATTATCGTTATACTTAGTTAGAAAAAGTAATTCAAAATCATCTCTGTTTTTACAGAAAAATTTATAAGAATCTAAATAATCATTGGTATCATTTTTTCGACTATCACTTGTAGGATCAAAGAAAAAAACACCATTAATATTATACTTATCATCATTAAGTTTTACAACATTCAGTTGATGACCACGATGATTATTCTCTTTAGATATAATAGTATATGAAGCTACTTTTATATCTAAATTTAAAAGTATTTGTTCAAATAATGCTGCATATCCAACGCAAACTATTTTATTTCCTAGTAAAACAGAGCTTAAATCTCTCGAAACACTTAGATTCTCATTTTTATTTTCCGACGTATAAACTCTATTTCTAACTAAATCATAAGCATACATTATTTGCTCTAAAGGTGAAAGATTATATTTTTTTATCTTCATTATTATTTCATTAATATGTTGCACTGTTTTTTCAAATACATTTAGTTTTATATATTTACTATTACCATTAAGTAAAACATGTATATTCTCATATTTACCAAATAACATTTTAACAAATTTAAAATCATCATTGTTAGCAAAAAAAACTTCATTTAAATATATATCGTAACCTAATAAGCATTTGTTGTTTTCAATATATTTAACTGAATCATATGTACAATCAATTTTAATTTTATGACAATTATCTAATATTTTAATATCATTATTAATTATAACGTCTATTATATTAAGTGAATTTTCAAATAAATCATAATTATCCTTAAAGATATCCAAATTTTCTTTAAGCATTTTAAAAATGTTTTTTTCACTCATCATTTCATTAAATTTCATTTCTGGGGATAAATACAAATCAATAATATACTCATCATTAATAAAATTATCGCTTATATTTATTGATGGTGAAGTAATACTGTTGTCTAAATTGATGTTAATAGTAAAATTCATATATAATCTCTCCAATACAATTGTGTCGACTATACTATATCATTTCAAATTAAAAGTCAAGATAAAAAATAATTATTATTTTTAAGGGTATATTAGCAATGACTATAAGTAATAAGTTATCTTGTGTTTTAATACTTAAAATGGTATATTAAATGTACTAAAAGGAGGAAATTATGTTTGAATTAAATTCCAAGTTTCAACCAAGCGGAGATCAGCCTAATGCAATAAAAAAATTAGTAAATAATATTAACAATGATGTAAAGCATCAAGTTTTACTTGGAGCAACAGGTACAGGTAAAACATTTACTATAGCTAATGTTATAAAAGAAGTAAATAAGCCTACTTTAGTTTTAGCACACAACAAAACTCTAGCTGGTCAGTTATATTCTGAATTAAAAGAATTATTTCCGAATAATCATGTTTGTTATTTTGTATCTTATTATGATTATTATCAACCAGAAGCATATGTTGCTAAAACAGATACCTACATTGAAAAAGATGCATCAATAAATGATGAAATAGATGAACTTAGACATTATGCAACTGCAGCACTATTAAAACATAGAGATGTCATAGTAGTGAGTAGTGTTTCTTGTATATATGGTATAGGAGAAGTAGAAGAGTATAAAAATAAAATGCTTACTCTAGAAATTGGAGAAGAAGTTGAACGTGACGAAATAATATTAAAACTTATTGATATGCAATATGAAAGAAATAATATGGATTTAAAACGTGGTACATTTAGAGTTCGCGGAGATATTTTAGAAATAATGCCTATTAATCAACATGGTAGTGCTATACGTATTGATTTTTTTGGTGATGAAATAGAAAAAATATTTGAATATGACACCTTGACTGGTACTGTAATAAATAATAAAAAAAGTATAAGTATTTTTCCAGCTAGTCACTTTGTTACTAGTGAAGATAAACTTAAAGTAGCAATTAAAAATATTAAATTAGAATTAGAAGAACAACTGAAAAATTTTAAAAACGAAAATAAGTTGTTGGAATATCAGCGATTAATGGAACGTACAAATTATGATTTGGAAATGTTGTCAGAAACTGGATTTTGTCGTGGGGTAGAAAATTATTCAAGACATATAGCTTTGAAAAAAGCAGGAGAAACTCCAACTACATTGATTAATTTTTTTCCAGATGACTTTTTATTAGTAGTGGATGAGTCACATGTAACATTACCACAAGTAAGAGGAATGTATAATGGAGATCAAGCCCGAAAACAAGTACTAGTAGATTATGGATTTAGACTACCAAGTGCTAAAGACAATAGACCACTTCGATATGAAGAATTTGATAAAATAATTAATCAAGCAATCTATGTTTCAGCAACACCTGGAGATTATGAATTAGAACTTACAAATAATGAATATGCTGAACAAATAATAAGACCAACAGGTTTATTAGATCCAACAATAGAAATAAAGCCTAGCAAAGGTCAAATTGATGATATTGTTAATGAAATATATAAACGTAAAAAATTAAATGAAAGAGTGTTAATTACAACTCTTACAATTAGAATGAGTGAAGAGTTAGCTAAATACTTGAAAGAATTAGATATTAATGTTGCTTATTTACATTCAGAAATAAAAACGTTAGAAAGGTTAAAAATTATAAGAGATTTACGAAAAGGTAAATACGATTGTGTTGTAGGAATAAATTTATTAAGAGAAGGAATAGATATACCAGAAGTTAGCTTAATAACAATTTTAGATGCTGATAAACAAGGATTTTTAAGATCAAAAAGAAGTTTAATACAAACGATTGGTCGTGCAGCAAGAAATGCTAATGGACACGTTATAATGTATGCAGATACTATAAGTGAAGCAATGGAATCGGCAATAAGTGAAACAAAACGTCGTCGTGAAGTTCAAGATGAGTATAATAAAAAGCATGGTATAACACCTAAAACAATTATAAAAGAAATTCATGAAATTATAAGTAATAATGATGATAAAGAAGATATCAAAATAGAAAAAATGAGTAAAAAAGAAAAATTACAATTAATTATGAATATTGAAAATGAAATGAAACAAGCAGCAAAAGATTTAGATTTTGAA
This sequence comes from uncultured Muribaculaceae bacterium, assembly GCA_964370575.1. Classification (GTDB taxonomy): domain Bacteria; phylum Bacillota_I; class Bacilli_A; order RF39; family UBA660; genus MGBC107952. The sequence continues at coordinate 11,942 of CAYJJT010000023.1, forward strand.
AGAGCTATGGAATTAAGAGATGCTTTATATGAATTAAAAAGTGGTGAATAAATGAAAAAATTTAAAAGAATTTATATTGAAATAACCAATATTTGTAATAAAAAATGTAGTTTTTGTCCACCTGTTAAACAAGAAAAAAAGTTCATGTCAGTAGATGAATTTAGACATATTATGGAAAACGTAAAAGATCTTACAAATTATATTTATTTACACGTTAAAGGTGAACCATTGATGCATCCTAATTTAAAAGAAATATTAGAATTATGCAATGAATATGGTAAGCATGTAAATATAACTACTAATGGAAGTTTAATTAAAAAGCAAGAAGAAACTTTAAAAAATGCAAAAGCACTACGACAAATAAATATATCAGTTCATAGTTTTGAAACAGGTAATAATGATAAATATATAAATGAAATTATGGTAAGTTTAAATAGGATAATCAATGTAAAACCTCTAATAGTTGTTTATCGATTTTGGGCTTTAAAAAATATGGAGATGAATTCGGCAAATATAAAATTGTTAGAAGAAATTATTAAATTTTATAAACTATCAAATTCTGACAAAGAAAAAATAAAAACAGAAAAGAATATTAAAATAGAAAAAGATATATATATTAATAAACATCAAATATTTAAATGGCCTAATTTAAACAATGAATATATATCTGATAAAGGTTTTTGCTATGGGTTAAGTCAACAAATTGCTATATTGGTTGATGGAACTGTAGTACCTTGTTGTTTAGATAGTGAAGGAGACATAAATTTGGGAAATATTTTTACTAAATCAATAACTGAAATCTTATTAACAGAGAGAAGTCAAAATATAAAAAATAATTTTAAAAATAATAAAGTGTGTGAAGAATTATGTCAAAAATGTCATT